>JAZODZ010000650.1:0-27009 GCA_045597285.1 Myxococcota bacterium | reverse complement strand
GGTTGGCGCGTAGCGCCTACCGGGGGATCAGGTCATTCAACCATCACCATCCCCATAAAAAATTCCCCCAAAAACACATACAACAAAATGTCCCTTCCTCAGCCATTGGAGAGGGGGGCAGGGGGGTGAGGCCATAAATCCAACTTAAATCTGCGCGTGGATCATCTTCTGAACCTCGGGTTTGGGACAGGCCAAAAGCTCGGCAGGCGTCCCACATGCGGCGATGACGCCGTCGTAAACCATCGCGATCTGGTCTGCAATCCTGAACGTCGAAACCATATCGTGGCTGATCACGATCGTCGTGAGTTCAAACGCATCGTGTGCTTCGAGGATCATGTCATCGACGTACCGGATCATAATCGGATCCTGCCCTGTCGTGGGTTCGTCATAAATCATGAGTTCCGGTTTCGTAATAATGGCGCGGGCCAGACCGACGCGCTTTCTTTGTCCTGCCGAGATATCGGATGGATATGCCTTGGCGATATTGCTGATCTTGAGCCGTTCGAGCATCTCCGAAACGCGCATCATGGCTTCGTCATGCTTGACCGCATGGCGTCGTTCCAATAACGGAAATGCGACGTTTTCTTCGATCGTCATCGAATCAAATAGCGCCGCCCCCTGAAACAACATCCCTATCCTCGTCCGCATTTCCTCGCGTTCACGCTCGCTACACTTCGTCAGTTCCAGCCCGTTCACATTCACGGTCCCGGAATCCGGAACAAACAACCCCAGGATGTTCTTGAGCAAAACCGATTTGCCCGAACCGCTTCCACCAATGATAACCGTGATCTTCCGCCTCGGGACATCGAGACTCACGCCCTTGAGAACCGCTTTTCCACTGAACGATTTGTGCAGATCCCGAACCTGTACGTACGGCACGGCCTCGACGGCATTGTTCGATTTTTGAATCTTATTTGAAGAATCAAAGAACCGGCGAACTTCCGGAACCTGCGACGCCCGGACTTCATTCAGCGTTCCCTGAAATGTAATCTTGCCGCCGTGCAGGAATGCAACGCGATCCGCCAACCGGTAAATGCTCTGAATATCGTGGCTGATGATGACACTCGTCATGTCATACCGTTTCCGAAGTTCCTTGATGAGGCCATCGACGAACACGATCATGAGCGGATCGAGTCCCGTGGTGGGTTCGTCAAAAAAGACGAGTTCCGGCTGGTGGATCGTCGCACGCGCAAACGAAACCCTTTTCTTCATCCCGCCCGAAAGCTCGTATGGATACTTGTCGATGGCCTCGATCATCCCGAGGGGGCGCAACGCATCCTCGACGTATTTCCGAACCTCATCTTCCTTAAATTTGGCGTTCTCCACGAGTGGAAACGCAATATTCTCGAAGACTGTAATCGAATCGATCAGCGCATAATCCTGAAGGATGGTGCCCGTCCTTTTCCGAAGCGCGTTGATCGTCGGAACGTCGCACTTGCGGGTATCCTGCCCAAAAAGAAAGCATTGCCCGTCCGTCGGCATGAGAAGCCCATTCATCGTCTTGAGCAGAACGGTTTTGCCAGACCCCGACTCACCAATGATGATCGTCGTCTTACCGACAGGAATGTCGATCGAAAGATCGTCGAGAACGAGCTTGTCCCCGAATTTTTGCGTGACATGCTCTAGCCGAACGACAGGCCCCTGTTCATCCGTCCATCGAGTGACTTGTGGCAGAATTAAATTTTCCCGCATAATTCAGTTAGTTTTGGGGCAATGTTCCGGCGTTGCCGGCCCAAAATAGAGATTGTCGAAATAGACATCGGCACGCGCCTGTATCTTGGACTTATGATAATCGTAACGCCCTTCAAACAGAACGCGTAGCTTCGATCCTTTCTGCGGCACATACTGCCAGGATTTGACAAAATCCTCCCGCGGATTGACGCTGAAACGCGTCCATTTCCCAAGAACAGGTGTCTCGCTTCTCTCTGTCTCGATGAACAAATACTGCGCATTGCTGATGGAAAGCGGTGGTTCCTTGCACCCCGAAATGATGTATCGAAGCTGTGCCTGTCCCTGTTTTTCACCGAGCGGATGCGACAAATCTATCACGACGAGCTGAAGGTACTGTTTCCAGTCTTCTTTTGACCAGTGTTCGACGTAATAATAGCCTTCAATGCATTCGGGAATTTCGTCGGGCAATGTGACTTCCTGCACACCGCCCCAAACGACAGTCTGTCTATTATCCGTAGAAAGTACGGGCAAATGAAGTGACTGACGCCCCTCGTAGGCGTGATCCGTGGACAGTTCAAACGGTGCCCATCCCTTCGACCAGTCGAGCCACACCCAGTTCTCGAGGCCTTCTTGCTCAAACCCGCTGTTGGCGAGGATATTCTGAGCATACGACGTAGCCGGCCGTCCCGTCATGGACAGCGAGTCGTTCCACGGCGATGCCGTTGGCTCAACTGCGTCGGTGCCAGACTGTGTCTTAATCTGACAGCCCGAAACAAAGAGAATGAAAACAAGAGTCACTAAAATGCACTTTTTCATGTCACTATTCAGACTTCACCTGCAAAGATTACTCTATTCAGAAACGCTGTAAGGAGTTGCTATCTACTGCCTACTGCCTACTGCCTGTTGCCTCATTTGGAACGAAGGCAAAGCGTCTCGATTCGCCAGGACTGGTGATCGCGCTGCATGGAACGTTGTTTTTCCAGCCATGCCAGATAATACATCAGGTGATCGAGTTCGGTATCATTGGGTTCACCGCGCCATGTCCTGACGAGAATCCCATTTTGGGGCCATTTGTTAAAAACCGTCGGCGAATTGTCGACAATGACGATTTCAGTAAGGTTTTCCGTAATCTTTCGAAGCGGCTTCTCGTAGGGATCGACGGCATCGGATCCCTCGATTCGTTTGCAGTAATCGCGTCCCCATATCGTGAAATCACTGATGCCGAGGTGGTTTGCCATGCACTCGACATAAGGCTGAACCCCGGTCGACCAAAGCGTACACTCGAAATGCTTCCGAACGAATTCGAGGAATGGCTGCACACCCGGCCGTATCATCGAATAAAACTTTGAGCCTTCAATCGTGAATTCAAGGCTGTCGGAACCGGCGGGTTCCATCGTCGAAAATACAAGGGTTTCATCGAGATCGAGTACGAGCTTTTTCATGTCTTGACGCGGAAAAAAGAAGCCTGGGGACGCATTTCTGCGATGCTTTGTTTACAATGATATGCCGTTTTTTGTCGAGACCCGATTTGGAAAATGGTATATTATGTGGTTTGGCTTAATATATGGCTTAACTTGACCCCCTCTTCGGTTCTTGTTTTGTTGTCGGCACGCCTATTGACATACGGCGTGCCCGCCGCGCTATTTCATACGCGCGGCGTCTTTTTTATGGTTCACACCGTTCAATGCATTCAAACAACGCTCTCAAATACGCCGTTCCATCCCTGCTCTTTGCACTCATTACGATGCTGATTTGCTCGTCAGGAATGAGTCAGGAAGCCACGACGCAGATTTCTCGTGCTCCTCTCACGATCGATGTCGGAACCCGTTTGCAATTCGAGTCGACGAGCACGGTCTACCAGTTCGCGCCACCCGTCCGCGAGGATTTCTACGTCCGAATTGCCGAGAAATGGCCGGGCGGCATTGCGTTCCAGTATTCGAACGAACAAAAGCTGATGGGCATTGAGCAGGGCGTCGAATCGCTCTCTTCCCTCGATGACTGCAAGACCCTCGATCCGTGGTGGGATCCGGCTGAAATATCGCACGATGACCGTTGCAATCTATGGCTGCCGCGCCAGGCATTTCTCGAATTGATAACGACGCACAAGACGTGGCTTGCCATCGACACGCTGGCGCGGCAGGATTCGACCGTGCGCTGGGAATACCAGGGAATCGTGTGGTTTTTCGTCTATTCGGACGGTTCCCCGGCCCTGCTCCGAGGCATTCAGGTCAAGACGACTCGAAACGACGAGCTGGTCATTCTCGACGATATCGACAATCCCTTGATTCTATCTGCCAAATCGACGTTTTTTTCCTGGACCCTGATAAGGGTGAACCATTAGAACGCCCGTCTGAATGGCACGGGTGAGCGTAGCGAACCCAACCCCCTCTCCCATTGGGAGAGGGGGCCGCGTAGCGGCGGGTGAGGTCTGAATCATTACCAAAATAGCGAAATGTAGTTGCAGATGCGTACTAATTTCACTATAAGAGCGGGTTGTTTTTGGGGGGCAAAACTGTTTTTATTGGGGGATTTTTATCAGGAGTTGCTGTGGCGGGAAAAGAAGAAGGGATTACCGTAGATGGTACGGTAGTCGAAGCATTGAGAAATGCAATGTTCCGTGTGGAACTTGAAAATAAACATGTTGTTCTGGCTCATGTATCTGGAAAAATGCGCAAGTTTTTTATCCGCATTCTGCCTGGTGATAAAGTAACTGTTGAACTTTCACCGTATGATTTGACTCGCGGCCGAATTACCTATCGTGAACGCTAAGCGTTCAGAAACTAACAGCTTGGCTGTTTTCTGTTCTGGGGTATCGAGATGATTTTTGACCGTCTGTTTGGTTATTTTTCGAGTGATCTTGCGATAGACCTGGGGACAGCTAATACGCTTATTTATGCAAAGGGCCGCGGCATTGTCGTTCGCGAACCGTCTGTTGTCGCCGTACAGAAAGAAAATCGCGGCGACAAACGGGTCGTTGCGGTTGGCAAAGAAGCGAAGGATATGCTTGGGCGCACGCCTGGCGGGATTCAGGCCATTCGCCCCATGAAAGACGGCGTGATTGCTGATTTTGAAGTGACCGAAGCGATGCTTCGATACTTCATTATCAAGGCGCATAACCGAAAGACGTTTGTTCATCCGCGTATTATCATTTGCGTTCCTTATGGCATCACCGAAGTCGAAAAACGAGCAGTGCGTGAAAGCGCCGAAAGCGCTGGAGCCCGTGAGGTGTATCTCATTGAGGAACCGATGGCGGCCGCCATCGGTGCCGGGCTTCCCATTACGCAGCCTTCCGGCAACATGATCGTCGATATCAGCGGCGGCACGACAGAAGTCGCCGTCATCAGTCTGGCCGGTATCGTCCATTCCAATTCTGTGCGCGTGGGTGGCGATAAAATGGACGAAGCCATCATGATGCACATGAAGAACAAATACAATCTGCTCATTGGCGAGCGCACAGCGGAGCAGATTAAGATGCAAATCGGCATGGCTTATCCGAGTGATGAAGTTCTGACAATGACCATTAAAGGCCGTGATCAGGCAGCAGGACTGCCCAGAACTCAGGAAATCAACAGCGATGAGATTCGCGATGCACTCTCGGATCCCATTCGGCAAATCGTCCAGGGCGTTCGCTCCGCCCTCGAACATACACCGCCTGAACTCTCGGCCGATATCGTCGACAAAGGCATCGTCCTTACCGGTGGTGGTGCACTCCTCAAAAATCTCGACATCCTCATCCGCGAAGAGACAGGATTGCCCGTTTTTATTGCCGATGACCCGCTGACTTGCGTCGTCATGGGCTGTGGGCAGGCCCTTGATGAAATCGAACTTCTCCGCGAAGTCACCTCTGTGAGCTGATAATGAAAGCGCTTTTCCAACGCTACCAAACGATGGGCGTTGTCGCGCTCTCCATTGCCCTGCCCCTGCTCATTTTTGTCCTCATCAGTGACAAAAGGTCAGAGCCGGGAATTGCTGAACAACCCATCATTGTCGGCGTAGGAAAGCTTCAGAGCCACAATGATTACCTCGTCGGAAATTCATCCGGAATCTGGCAGTCCTATATCGATCTCGTCCATACCAAGGCCGACAATGAGGAACTGCGACGTGAAAATGCCAAGCTCCGCGAAGAGATTATCGGCTTGCAGGGAATCCTTCAGCAGAATGCCCGTCTGACTGAACTCGTTGGGTTTAAGAAGCAGAGGCCGATATACAAACTCGAACCGGCGCGAGTCATTGCTGCCGATATGTCTCCTTTCTTTCGCGTCCTGCGCATCAGACTGGAGGCCGAAGTCGATACGATTGAACCCGAAATGCCTGTCGTCTCATCGGATGGTGTCGTCGGCCGTGTCGAGCGCGTCGAAGGCAAATACTGTGACGTCATGCTTACCGTCGATGCTCGCTCGAAAATCGACATCATGACGCAGCTGAATCGATCCCGTGGCATCCTTTCCGGAACCGGTGACGACAGCAAATATGAAGCAAAAATCTCATACCTGCTTCGCCGTGATGAAGTTGAAGAAGGCGAACTCGTCGTCACGAGCGGCCGTGCCGGAACATTCCCCAAAGAACTCCCCGTCGGTAAGATTACTGCCATCGATACGAAGTCATTCGGCCTCTACCAGCAAGTGACGGTTGAGCCTGTCGTCGATTTCTCGCGTCTCGAAGAAGTTTATATCATTACCGGTGTCGTCGAAGATAAGCGGAAACGATAATGAAACGCGTCGTTATCAATGCCGTCACCGCTTTTTTGCTGATGCTCGTTCAGTCAAATGTCGATTCGGCATTCGGCATCCAGGCAATGGCTCAGTTCGGCATTATCGCCGCCGTGCTTACGGGCATGACTTCCATGCCCATGGTGTCATCGGCGATTTCCATGCTTATTTTCGCGCTTTTATGCGACGTGTTTACATCCGGCCCCATTGGCCTTGCGGCCTTTGTATTCATGCTCGTCTTTGGGATCGGACGAGCCATCGTTGCACGGTTTAAATCGGAACGCGTCATTGCGGTCATGATTTTTTGTGCCACCATGACGATTCTCTTCGAGTTCTTACTCGCAATTGTCTATTGTGCCTATTATCGGGAATTTGTATTTCTCTCCATTTTTGTCAGCCAGTTTTGGAACGATGTCTTGTTGACCGCACTATTAACGCCTGCTGTCATGACCATTAATCACGCACTGGAATCTATTTTTGTTCGCCGTAAAAAGGCCAGTCTCAGCTAATGAAATGGCTATTCTACTTTATCATCCTGATTTGTGTGCTCTCGGCAACGGTCAGCGGGATTTGTTCCCTGGAAACGCTGGCTGTCGTCTGTGCCAGCCTCGTTCTTGGGGCCATATTCGAATGGCGTAAGATTCATTTGAAATGGCTCAATCGGGTCCTCGGTATCGCCATGTTTATTGGCCTCATGGCCATTCATGCGATGCATATCGACAGCTTGCATGCCATGATTCTCGGCATGTTTCTGAACATCCTCTGGACGGTTTTCTGCTATCGAGCCATTAGCCATGAAAAATCTGCTGACCGTATTCAGGTTGGCGTGTTAGCCATTATTCCGCTTGCCTGTGTGGCTTTTGCACTCGAGGCGATCGAACTCGTGCTCTTTTTGACGGCATATTTCATCGTTTTGCTGACTTATTTTGCATCGCTCTCGATGGCGGAACCGACGACGGGAAGTGTCGCCATTGTTCAGCAGCAGATCCGACGATTCCCTCAAAAACAGTTCTGGCTTTCGCTGGCAGGTGCCATTTCGCTTGCTTTTATGGCCGCCGCCATACTCTTTTTAACCGTCCCAAGATATGGTGCCGAAGCCAAATCTTCTGTTCCGGGGGTCGAGCAGGGAAAAGGCATTTTTCCCGATGTCGAACTCGATAAAACAGGCGAGATCGATCTCGATCCATCCTTGCTATTCAGGGCGCAGGTGCCCGAAGGAGAGGATGCATATTATTGGCGTGTCGATATCCAAAACCGATTTGACGGTACCCGATGGCATTCGTTCATTCCTTTTGGAGGAGGGGAAAACGGTGGCGCTAATTATGGTTCTGAACAGGTTTATGAGGGAGAACCTGCTTATGATCTTTTGTTCGTCAAGGAATGGCGAGATTTTCGGATTCCCACGCTTGAAGGAACGAAGCTAATCGCCGTTCAGGATGATGATAAAAACGAAAAGTATAATATTGGGCGCGACAAGTCCGGCACCTGGAGGCGGTATCGCTGGAAGGACAATACCCCCTTGCTCAAGCTGCGTTACTGGCACAACGGCAAGGCGGATTCCAATGCCATCTATATTCCGCGCCCTGTTACCGATTATTATGCCCAGAAGCTTCGGTTTGATCTTTCCCATCACATCGCTTCCGGATTTCATCCACGCTATATGTGGCCGTTCAGACGGCGAGAGAAACCGCTCGAAAACCAAATGTTCGCCCTTCTCGATACCATTCTCGATGGCACCGAGAATGAACGACAGATTGCCGATAAAATACAGGCCTATCTTAAACAAAACTATCGATACAGCCTGAATCGTCCTCAGCGCGACGGCTACGTCGTGATAGATTTCCTCTTCAATCAGCAATACGGCCACTGCGAGGTCTTTTCGACGACAATGGCTGTCCTGCTGGCGCTCAAAGGCATTCCTGTTCGGAACGTCACAGGGTTTGTCTCGAGCGAGACCCGGGATGGTATGAACATGGTGAGGGCCGCACACGCACACAGCTGGGTTGAGGCGTGGATAGACGGCGAATGGGTACGGTACGATCCTACGCCAACAGGTGCACAGACCGTTGAACTCACCTTGATTCGCCGCATCGATGACTGGTTTTCGACTTATCAGGCTTCCGACCTCTATACGTGGTTGCTCAAATACTGGCAGATCATACTCGCTATTTTGCTCATGTCGGCCGTCGTTTCCGTGCCCGTGATCGTCGTGCGCAGACGAATCATGTTTCTGTTGTCTCCTACGGCAGAAATTTACGAAAAATGCTGGGCAAAAATCATCGCGACATGTGAAAACCGCGATGTGGTGCGTCGATTCGCGAAACTGTCGCTCGGCGACTGGTGGGAATACGAGCATCCCATGCCCCAAATGCAAGCATTCGCCCGTGAATACATTCGTTTCCGTTATGCTGGTAAAGAGGACGACGCCACATCACAAACCGTCTTCCAACGATTCAGGAACAATTACAGAATCGTACGCCAAAGCCGCGAAGTCATACGTACCTGTCAGACAATCCGGCTCGATTTTAAGGAAAATTCTTCTTAGTAGGCACATGTCGTGACACGTGCCCGTTCGCCGTATGCGCCTTGAGGCGCATAGGCGAGGCCGCACGGCGTATCGGCAACGCCGATAGCCGTGCCCCCGTCGCCGTAGACGAAAACACATCGAAATCATCGGGGGGCCAAAACCGCACGTTTCCCCTCGATATCGACGACATTCGGATCGACACCGCGTTTGATGAGAAACCTGGCAAGATCGGCATTTTTGCATCCAAACAATGGAGTGCGGCCTTCGTGATCGATGATTTTGGGATCGGCACCGTGATCGATGAGCAGCTTGGCAATACGGCGCGAAGTACAGTGGAACAAGGCATTTTGCCCTTTATAGTCGATCTTGCTGGCATCCGCGCCGTGTTCTATCAGCATCTGCGCGTGCGGGAGCATCATGCAGCCGAATAGCGCCGTCTGACCGTTGTGATCGATGCACCGCGCATCTGCACCGCGTTCGAGCAGAAGGCGCACGACATTCGGAAACGGATAAAACGTGTCCTCGCTTAAAAACAGCGCATTCCGTCCATTATTGGCAATGCACTTCGGATCGGCATCGTATTCGATGAGCAGCTTGGCGATTTCCTCGGTGCGGCAAAAGAACAACGCGTTTTGACCGTCGTGATCGATGCACTTCGCATCCGCCCCGTATTCGATAAGGCGCTTTGCAATGGCGAGCGTGCTGCATCCAAACAGTGCATTCTGCCCGTTGCGATCGACAATCGTCGGATTCGCTCCGTGCTGAACGAGCAGTTCCAAAGCATCGACGTCGCTCTGAATAAATATCGCGTTACGGCCTTTGCGATCGACAGTCTTTGCATTGGCCCCGTGCTCGATAAGGATTTGCAAGACTTCCCGTTTCGTGCAGCAAAAAAGCGGATTCTGTCCTTCGTTGTCTATCGCATTGGCATCGGCACCGTGTTGAATCAACGATGTCACGACTTCGGGTTCATCGCTGCCAAACAGCGCATTTTGGCCATATTGATTCACCACGGTTGCATCTGCACCATGATCGAGCAGCACCGCAATGCAGCCGGCATTATCGTCGTCTTCATAGATATGATCGCGAAACAGGGCATTTGATCCCTCGTTATCCCGGATATTGGGATTCGCACCATGTTCGAGCAAAATCTGAATCACATCGCTGTATTGACAAACAAATAATGCCGTTTTGCCCCACTTGTCAGTTTGATTTGGATCGAGACCATGCGCAACGAGCAGATCCGCGACATCGGGATCCTGGCATGAAAACAGCGCATTCCGCCCATTTCCATCGATTGCCCTGGGATCGGCCCCGCGCTCAATGAGCAGCTCCGCGACATCGACATCGGCTGCATAAAAGAGCGCCGTCTCGTTTTCGCCATTGCGCATATTCGGATCGACACCGCGATCGAGAATCGCCGCAACGAGTTCAACATCGCTGGCTTCAACCGCATCCATGAGTATATCGACGGCGTCGTCGCATTCATCCAATTCTTCGAGTATTTCGTCCGATGTCATTCCGCTTTCTCCATGATTATTCTAGCCATGAGACAATATCCCTTTCTCCACAGTGAAGAGAGGGCAGAGTGTCAAAAAACAAAGCACTTACATCATTGCGTCCTCCTGCCTCCTGCCTCCTGCCTCCTGCCTGGTGCCGATAGAACCACGTAATTCAGAAAAACTGTTAGGGACTGAATAGTTATCCCACGCTACAACATATCGTAGGGATCGACATCGACAATCATCTTGATCTGCTGCGTCTTTTCTCGCATTTCCCGCGTCCTGAACAGAATCTCGCGAAGCCACCGATGCAGTTCCTGACGATTCAGATGGCGCAAAAACAGCTGATACCGCGCCTTGCCGCAAAGCATCGGGATCGGTGCCGGTGCCGGCCCCAGAACGCGTCCCTGGGATAAATCGCGCAGCAGGCCGCGAGCCGCCCCGGCAATATGAATCGAATATTGTTCCGTGTCCGTATAATTGTCCCCCTCGAATCGAAACATGACCATGTAAGAAAACGGTGGGTTCGTCAATGCGCGCCGAACCTCGAGTTCCTGTGCTGCAAATGCCGTATAATCGCGATCCACGATTCCGCGAATCGCCGGGTGTTCCGGCTTTAGCGTTTGCAAAATCACGCGCCCGGGACGGTTTCCGCGCCCTGCTCGCCCGCTGACTTGCGTCAGCAATTGATATGTCCGCTCGGATGCCCGAAAATCCGGCATGTGAAGGCTCATGTCGGCATTCACGATCCCGACGAGCGTCACGTTATGAATGTCGTGCCCCTTCGCGATCATCTGTGTCCCCACGAGAACATCGATGTCGCCCGACCGAAACGCGTTCAGCACGCTTTGAATCCCACGCGTCGACGCGCGGTCGCGATCGAGCCTGTCGATGCGTGCCCCCGGTAGTTCCGCTTCCAGAACTTCGACGAGTCGTTCCGTGCCATAACCCGTAAAATTCAGTTCCTGCCGCCCGCATTTCGGACATATTCCGTTCGAGTGATCGACGTAATCGCAATAGTGGCAATGGAGATTGTTCGAATATTTGTAATACGTCAATGCGACATCGCAGTTCGGACAATACAGTACATGGCCGCAGTAATCGCACTGAATGAATGTCGAAAACCCTCGACGGTTCAGAAAGACCATTGCCTGCTCGTGCCGTTCCAGCGTTTCTTTCAATGCCTGGATGAGTTCTTCCGATATCAGGCGGTTCCTTATCTCGATGCGCGTCTTTTCGGCTTCGTCCATATCTTCCGGGAATTCGGGCTTCGGACGGTTCCGCATGTCGATGATTTGAATCTCCGGCATGGGACGGGCCTGCGGCCGGTGCGTCAATGTCAGAAGCGTCATTCTGCCCTGAAGTGCCCGGCTGTAGCTCTCAATTGATGGCGTCGCCGAACCGAGTATGACGGGACACTGGCTCTGCTGCCCAAGATATAACGCCATATCCCGCGCATGATAACGCGGCGACTCTTCCTGTTTGAACGAGCCGTCGTGTTCTTCGTCGATCACGATGAGCCCGAGGTTCTGCACCGGAGCAAACAGCGCACTTCGCGGCCCAATCGCAATCCCCGTGCGTCCGGCCCGAATCCGGCACCACGTATCGAATCGCTCATGCTCGCTCAAGCCGCTGTGAAGTACCGCCACATCGTTCCCGAATTTCCCCCTGAATACCGCACAGAACTGCGGCGTCAACGCTATCTCCGGCAATACGAAAATACATCCCTTGCCGCGTGCCCTCACGGCCTCCATGACGCCGAGATAGACCTCCGTCTTCCCGCTCCCCGTCACGCCGAACAGCAGAAAACTCCCAAATCCTTCGTGCGAAACCACCCTCTGAATCGCCTCGTTCTGTTCATCCGTCCGTTCGACTTCGTGATATTCCGGGACGATATCGTCAAACGAAGTCTTGTCGCGCACCGCCGACCGTTCCGCAATGATGCCGAGTTCCTTCAGCCGGTTGAGGACTGGTGTGCAAGACCCGAATTTTTTCAAAACCTGGCTGTGGCGCACTGAACCGCCCTGTTCTGTCATCCAGTCGTAAAGCGCCTGCTGCTTTTTCCCAAGCCGGGATGGCATTTCGGTACTTTCCACGACGTCATAGACCGCTTCCGTCGATTCTTTCTGTCGTTCCTGATCGAGCGACCACTGCGGCACGAGCGTTCCATTCTCGACCCACGCCGTAAACTGCTCCGCCGACACCTTGAAGCGCTTGCAAATCTCCGTTTCTGTCAGCCCGGTTTCGCTCGTTTCCAATAGGGAAAATATCTGCTCGATGACGGTTTCTTTTTTCGCTTTTTCTTCGGGAAATAGCTCGCAATTGCGATTTTTTTTCGGTTCGCTCTCGAGCGACTTGCTATTATCTTCATCCAGATTCTCAGGCAAAAGCCCCGCATAATACCGGCATTTTCCCGACCGCATCATGCCCCCGGGAAGCGCCAGTTTCAGGCAAAATCCAAGTGCACATTGATAATACGTCGACATGAAAACGAGCGTTTTCATCAGCGCGGGCGTGATGAACGGATTTGGATCCACAATTTCCAGGACATGCCGGATCTTCCCGTTATAGGCCGGTTTCTGCTCAGATATTTCCGTAATAATCCCCGTACACGATGACCGTCCGAGCGGAACCTGAACAACGGTCCCCACACGGGCATTGAGTTTAAGCTCGTAACTCAGCGGATCGAGCGGACGCGAAAATATGACGACTGAACAGTACATGAGTTTCCCCTTTTGACACCTCGCTATTCATACCATATCACGATACGCCATTTATAGCGCAGCTCTTCATCGATTGAAACAGGCATGATGGTTCAGCCAAACTCAAGCGCTTTCACTTCTTGAACTCTGCAGATAATTACCGTTTTCATGGTGCTGTTTCCGCTAATGCCTTTTTTTCGCGTTATAATGCCATACATCTTCAAACAGACTAACCCCACAAACCAATCGAGGAGTATCTGACATGGCACTTTACACGACTCATTCTTTGCTCGAATGCGCACGGGACTTCGATAGCCTGTTTTCTGGCAATCTTTGCGAATTTGCCCATAGAAATCGCGAATTAAATCCATATACAGTGCGTTTCGATCCCTCAACTCACATGGGAACGGTCTTATGTTCGTCCTCTATAGCGGGAATTCACTTTTCCTTGCCCGGGTTCATGCCCGTTCTTGACGTCAAAAAAGGCGGCACGCCAGACGCTCCTCTAAATGGCGTAAAGTATTACGTCGGCGAACACGGCGCTTTCACCAGTTGTATGGATGAGTTTGGTTTTCCCCTGTCCGTGCAGACAAAAAGCACGTATGGGGACGGCATAAAAATGCTCGAAAAAACGGAAAACCTTACATTCATTTATCCTGCAATAACGAGGCACATCCTGGATATCATGTCCTTTATGTTTTCAAAAAGAGAAGATGGATGTTTCTGGTTGTCCGATAATGGCATCCGAATATTCTCTCGTGGCCTCGGAATCGAAGCCGTCTGGGAAGGTACGAATGTCGACAATGAATTTTTCTACAAGTTGCCGATACACGCGATTTATTACCTGTGCACCGACAGGGGATTCGCGATGGCACAGGATGACAAACAGTTTGTTTTCAAAGACATGTCGGAATGCCCTCGCTTTATTTACGTCGACAAGGCGAGCTATCCCAATAGAAGGAGTAATTTCTTCAAACCACAGTATTTCATGGACGGTGCAGAATTCCAGCTTAAAATATCGATCGGTTTCCCGGTTCATATCCCGGAATGCGGAACGCAGGACGATGCTAAAAAATGCGATACTGTAACATTATCCCCGTCCGGGGACGGTAAGCTCATGCTGACTTTCCAGGACCCCAAAGGCAATGTCGTCAAGACCGTCGAATGCGACGATCCGTTCCCATCATGCCTCGACAAGCCATTAAAAACAATGGCTCGACAGCAATCGATATGTGCCGTGTTCATGCGCGGTTTCGAGGGCACCATAAGCCTTGCAAAAGACCAGGAAGATATGGATTACCTCGTGCTTGAAACGACATGCAGGCATCCAGCGACTAGTGATCACCCACTCACGGCACTGACCGATCAGGATAGATCCGTTCATATCCGCATGGTCATTAACGTGAAATAACGGAACGTGTAGCGGACGCCGCGTATCGGCAACGGCGATAGCGGCGGCGAGCCGTATGCGCCAACGGCGCATAGGCGAGCGAGCACGGCGTATCGGCGCAGCCGATAGCCGCGCACCATAAAAAACACCCTGCATAGTAGCAACACAGGCCGTTTTTCAGTAAGATCACACGGGATTTTATCTGGAATTATCGAGGAAATGAAATGCAGAGAATTCTTTTAATCCACACGGGCGGCACCATCGGAATGGAAGGGAGCGATCATCTGGAACCCGGACATTATGCGACGGCGCTCGTCGAACAACTGCCGGAATATATGGGCCTGGCAAAGATCGATTCGGCCATTCTGTGCAATCTCGATTCGTCGGACATCGGCCCGTCGCACTGGTCGCAGCTGGCACGGATGATCGCCGACAACCGCAGAAATTACGATGGGTTTATCGTCGTTCACGGCACCGACACGATGCCCTATACGGCCTCGGCGCTGGCATTTGCGCTCGAAGGCCTCGACCGCCCCGTCGTCCTCACCGGCGCACAGAGACCACTTGGCGCACTCCGCAACGATGCTCGCCGAAACCTCGCCGATTCCATCGAAGTCGCCACGCTCAACCTGCCCGAAGTCGGGATATGCTTTGACGGCATGCTCCTGCGCGGATGCCGTTCCTGCAAAGTCAACACACGCGCATACCACGCCTTTGATTCGCCGGGATGCGAGCCGCTCGCCAAACTCGGTGTCGACATCACGATTGGAAAACATGTCCGACACCCGGTCGCGCCATTCCGATGCCGCCCGAATTTCGATGCCAATGTCATGGTCATTCAGGTCACGCCCGGAATGCCCGTCGATGTCCTCGAACGCATACTCACGGGCGAAAGGCTCCTCGATGGCATTGTCCTCGTTCCGTTCGGCATTGGTACCGTTCCTAGCCAGAACGGCGGTATCGTCGATTTCGTCCGCAAGGCGACAGCCCTTGGAATTGACGTCCTCGTCGCAAATGCGACGGTCGGAAAAATCGACCTCAACCTCTATGAAAACAGCCAGGGGCTTATCGAAGCCGGCGCAATCAGCGGCGGCGAAATGCGCGTCGAAGCCGCCCTCGTCAAACTCATGCACGCCTGCGCGACTTATGCCGACCGCACGGAACGCATTGAATATCTGCGATGGAATGTCGCTGGAGAACTCGAATGAAACGATTGATTCCATTACTCGCCATACTTTTCACGGCATCCAGTGCCTACGCCGATCTGCCACGCCTTGAAACCATTTCATCCGATGCGCAACTCGTCGATATCGATCAGACCCCCCTGACAGTTGACGATCAAAAAGCGCTTCAGACACGCCTCGAAAAGGCCGTTTTCCAGCTCTTTGTGACGAACGTGAAAGCCAACATGATACAGGGCCCCATCGTACTCGACGGCACCGCCGTCGCCATTTCGCCCGAGGCCGTCAAGGACGTCATCAAGACCACCGATATCGTCGAAGAAACGCCTGATGAAACAAAGAAACCTGCCTCAAGAGGCTTCTTTGGCGTCGGCCTCGACCGCGTTTCCAGCCCGTTTCCCCACGAAGTTAAAAGCGCCACGAAATATCGCTCCGACCGGCAATTTTACCTGACGACAGCAGACTGGCTGACGCTGGCCGAGAAATGCGAAATCGACATTCAGGGCAACCGCATCGAGGCGCGTGTGGAATACCGCGACAATGCTCAGAATGTCGCCATCCTTTCGACGCCGAACAATCCGTTTATCGAACCCGTCGAAGTCCATGACGGCGACAGCCCGATTCCCGGCCTCGTCTATCTCCTCCTCAACCCAAACGGGATGTTCGAAAGCCTCACCGCCCACACGCTCGCTGTGTCACAGGCACACCTTTACGGAAGCTCCAACCATACGGCCCGCAATGGCTATCCGATCTTCTCCAAATCCGGCGCACTCGTGGGTCTTTCCGTCGGGCCGGGGACTTCCAAAACCCATTCGGCAATCGTCCATTCCAAAATCCTCGACCGTGCACTCCATCCCGAAAAATTCGACAGAACGACAGTCGAGGAAATCAAACTTACCACCTACTGATCGTTCATCACCATGAGGGGATGTTTTTTAAGGCTCATGCCATCGGCGAGTGTTTTCCCATAACGGACCGAGATGATTTCCGTCGCGATCGAAATGGCGATTTCATTGGCCGACTGGCCGCCGTGATCGATGCCTATCGGCGCATGTACGAACTCGAGCTGTTCCCGAGAAAAACCATCGTCGAGCAAGTGCCTGAATACCGTCGCCAGTTTCTTGGACGAACCAATCAGGCCGATGTATTTCGGGTTCAAATCCGCACGACTTAACAGGGCTTGCAGGCAGATTTCGTCGCCGATATGCTGATGCGTGACGATGACAAAATAGGCGTTCTGCGGAAACTCAATCGTATCAAGCTCCTTATATTTGCAAGTCACCGTCGACGTGGCCATCGGATGAACCTCGGGCTTCGAATAATCCTCGCGATCATCGATAACCGTGACATCAAACCCGACGTCCGTTGCATACCGTGTCAGTGCGCTTCCGATGTGCCCTCCCCCAAAGATGAACAGCCTTTCATGCGGCTTGATGACTTCGATAAGTACCTGTGCATCGCCACCACACGCCATCCCAATGCCTTGCGGCGTTTGGTTTAGATGATACTCTTCAAGACGTGTGCGCTCTCCGGTGCGCATCATTTCCAACGCCGTGTTCCGCGCCTTAAACTCAAGCCCGCCGCCGCCAATGCTGCCGACGATCTTCCCATCTTCAGTCACGCACATCTTAAATGATTGCCGCCCCGGCGAATTCTCACTCGCGCTCACGATCGTCGCAATCGCAAACACTTTGCATTTCGCTTCCAGATCCGCAAGATATTCGTAAAACTGCATATTCTCTCCTATTGTTTTGAACTATTGTTTTCCCTATCTACAACCTAATCACCATCGGCGTACAAACCCCGTCCGAAAGGCAGACCGAACCGCGAGCACACGGCACCTCGCCGCACTTGCACATCTCTTCACGGCAGACGAGTCCAAGCCCCGAAATACACTCATATCCAGTGGATTCGGACATTTCCGAATCGCCACAGCCAACGGCCACACAGCTGCATCGAATCTGATGCGTCTCAAGCTCGTATCGGCACTGGCATTGGGATGATGCCGGACACTGCGCATCGCCACACATACAGACATCCTTGGGACATACAAGTCCCTTGGCACTGTATTGCTCCAATATCATGCCGCTTTGCCATTCATCCTCAATATCCTCGCCATACTCGCCATCATTGCCATCATCACTCCCCTCGTCTTCATCATCCCCCTCGGTGGAAGCACTCGTCAACACGCACATATAATCATCAATGCGATCGCTATGGGCATAATCGATGGGATAGACTTCATCAAACCGGCGAGCTTCCTGCACAGAATACTCGAGTTCCTGCATCGCGCCGCAAGCACGCCAACGATCAAAAATTGCTCGCTCGACGATATATTCCTCGTTGTCGTCGTATTCTTCATCCCGCTCAAGGCTAAACGAAAAACGATGCCCTTCGCGCTCGAAACTATATTCCGCCGCCGCACAGTGACCGTCGATGCAATAATAATTCTGAACACACTTTTCTGATCCGCAAAAACACCCGTCAGGCTTGTCACATATTCGGGCATTCTCGCTTCCTGCAATCACCCGGCTCGTCCAGTATCGATGCGCTGCCAGGCCATCCGAAATGTCAGGGGCGACGCATTTGGCATTCATGCAGTACATCCCTTCGTCGCATTTCGCCGTGCCGCACAGCACCTTGTCTTCTTTGGCGACATTGACAAACCCGAACTGCTCGCTTTTCATGCACTCGTAATCGTACACCGGAAGCGCGGGCTTTTCGCCGCACATGCATCCATCCACCGAAATCGTCTGATTCTGGCGGCAATACGGAGCAGGACAACGGTCGCCTTTCGACGCCGTGCCTCCATAACACGGACACGACTTGTCCTTGCACACCCAGAACTCCGACTCGCAAGCATAAGCCTCCCCAGGCTGGACGTCGATACCGTTGCGGCACGTACACACGCCATCGACGCATTGCGCATTTTTGGGACATTTCCTGTCGCCACAAACACATCCCTTGGGATCGTTACACCGCCAGACTGCCTTGTTATAACTGTTGCCGGATTCTTCGCATCGCCACGCAGAATCTGAAGGTTTTACCTTGTCCCGACACAAACAAAGCCCATCGACGCACACCTCATTGCGAGCACAGGCCTCGATCCCACACGGACAATTCTCGCCCATGCAACGCTGGATAACCTCAACCGTTTTCGCGTCGTCCAAAACCAAACTGTCGCAGGCATAATCGAACGATGGCTCAACATGCTTATCGCCGCAAAAACACTTTTCATCCATACAGACTGCGTTCTGGGGACACCGCTTCCCGCCACATTCACAAAAATCCCGATTGCACGTCCATGCCCGCAAAGCATTCTGCGACTTATCAAAAAATACTGGCGTTGCTGGAAGCTGGTATTGCTGTCTGCAAACATACCCATCCGGATTGCCCGGAGCCTTCATGGGCTTGTTGTTTCGGCCATGACAATACCGCGCACCGCCCTCACACGAGAGCGTATCGATGACAAATCCTTCGACATCGTAGCCATTTTGCAAGGGTTTCCGGTTCATCTTACAGGGATTGACGGCATCGGATTTAGCACACTTCGCCACAAATCCATCCGGAAGCCACTTCGTAAACGCCTGGATCGTGGCCAGCCGCTGATTGGGATCGATTTCTTCCGGAAACACGCAGTCTCCGCTTTCACAAAGCGTCTCAACCGTCGTGTCTTCTTTTCCAACCAAATGGTACATGCAGAATTCGTAAGGATCATCGATTGCCAAAGGATTGATACGGCTGAGGGCATTGTAAATCCTGCCATCCGGCGTGCGGCACCCCTTCGGATTGGTGCAATACCAATAGCCATAATCGCCATCCCCATCATACCTGACCGTCTGAATATTCAAACACGAAAACTCGCGATATGTGCCGTCATCCTTCACGACACGCGCTTCGCCACAGGTTCGAACCCCATCGGCCAACGATTTGAGCAACGCATCCACACCGTCATCCGTCGATTTGGCGTCGTCTATCGGTATAAAACGCTCGCTGTCAGCCGCAAAAGCCCCACCGTTTACCGTCCCATCACAGATTTCATCGCGAAGAACTTCCGTGTCACCGCATTTGCAAGTCTCGTCGGAACAAACGGCATGGCCGCGTTTCGGGTCGCACCGGTACCCTTCCACGTAATCGACATTCGCCGACGTGCCACAAAAAAGCCCATCTGAACGCTTTATCACACCGGGCAACACTCTTCTCGTCCCATCGACACAGCCCGAAAAATCAAAACATCGTTCGACTTCGCGTCCATCACGCCAAACCCGATACCATCCCTGCTGCACTTCAACCGCAGGATGTGCAGGTTTCTGAACATTATCCACTACCGCAATTTCGGGTTTTGTCGGCAACAACACGGTTTTCTGCGGTTCATCTTTTTCAGTCCTTCCATTACATCCAGACATCATCAAAATCAGACACGATATGGCGATAATCTTTTTCATTCCCGTTTGCTCAAATTCCAATTTTTTGTCGCCCGGCTATGCTCAGTCGCATACGCCGGGCTTTTGCATCTATGGCAATGGCCTCTTCATATCACGATGTCCACACTCGCCACCATCTCGCCCTGCCGACTCAGATTTCTCCCCCAACGCCATTGCCATACGATGCAAAACACATTTTATCTCGACGCCCCACTTCCATTCTCTCCACCTTCAACTACTTTTTCGCGGCATTCTCAATCTGATGAAGCCTTTCAATAAACTCAGATTCCGTCAGGTTTACAGTCTTCAAAAGCGTCGCAAAACACTCGCCGATGGGCGTCAGCTCATTCAAATCGATGCTGAACGAATCGTTTTCCTTTTCGACGCGCCATGCCGTGCCATTGGGCGACGGAAGCCATATTTCCACGACCTGACTACCGACGACGAGCAACACCGGAATGTGATATTGGCTCGTCAAAGCAGCGTGGACAGGTCGAAGCTCGTCGAGCATTTCAAATTCGAGCTCGTTCCAGTAATTCACGAAGAGCGGATACCCATCCCGGGTTGCCTGGTTAATCGTTTCGACAAGCCGATGTGACAAGAGTTCAGGAATATAAATCAGCTCGTTCTGTATCGGCATCAGCAATATCGTGCTGTTCTGAATGCGGAATTTTTCATAAATCCGTGACGGGCTCAGCTCGCTGGATTGCTGACCGGCCGCCGCAAAAAGATTCATGCCGCGGCATGAAAGCTCCAAATCGGCATTATCCGTCAGTTCCCCGATCGAAAGCGAATGCTCGCACAACAACAACGTCCTCGGTGCAGGAGCATTCCACGCCATTCGATCACGGCTGGATTCATCCAGAATACAGCTTTCCCGGACATTCAGCTCGATGGAACGCGCCTTCGCATCCGTCACCGTGACCTGTCTGCTGGACAGGCTGACACACCATTCCTCGGACAAACTGGCAAAAGCCTCGCATTGCGGCGTCACAAGCCCGGAAACGATGGCGACATGCGCTCCGCAAAACGCCGTGAGCCGTGCAGGATGAAGATCTTTCGAGGCCCCGTACCCCAAAACTGCGATTTTCGTCTCTCCCAAATGTTCAATCACGATATCCTGAGTGTGGACGAAATGCCGGCGAATACTGCCATTCTCGATGCAGAAACAGGCAAGTCCCGATTCCGGCCCATTAATCACACGCGCAATGACCATGGCTGTTGTGACCATCGCAGGAAATGCGAGTTCATCACTCCATTCAAATTCCGGAAACGGACATAAAACGATGCCACTGTCCATCGCCTGTTCGACGACGTTCTGAAGGCTGTTTCCCGTCACGACCTGAATATGACAGGCACTCGCTGGCACGGTTCGGTCGATATGCCGTTCCATTCCGGGTATGGAAAGCGTGTGCTGAATCAGGTTCATGTCGATGCCTGGGGAAAAACGGCTCGACTGGCGAGCCCCCGTTCTTCGGAGCATAACATCGAAGAGGCGGCTGCTCTGTTCGTGCGGCAACTCGAGAAGGATGGATGCAAGTTCCCGACAGACGGCTTCATGCGGCAGATTCTGGATGATTCCGAGGATGGCAAGACGCCGTATTTCGTTCGCCTGATCGTAATGGCACACGAGCTGATCGCCAATCACCACGGCCGGAACATCGAACACACCGTCTGCCATGGCCTGCTGAAGGCAGCTGTCCTGAATCTGGAAACTCTCGTGTTCCGAGAATGACCGAGCGAGTATGTCGCGATCGAGCCCCAGCTGTGAAACCATCCCGCGCAGTTCAGCCTGATCGACGGTTTTGCCATGCCCCCACATCTGTTCCAGAACCATCCGCGAATAGCTTTCAAAACAATCGTGCTGGTATGTCATCAGCCATATACCTAGCCGGAGCGCGGATCCGCTATGAAACCGCTCGTTCTGCCACACGAATTCAATCCCCTCGCGCTGACAATACCGCATCGCGTCCTGCCGCATGTAATCGCGTTCCCGAAGGCAATCAAACCGTGAACTGCACCCCGTCAGTGCCCTGAGCGAATAGGCATCCACCGCGATCCATTGAACCTGAACCGGCAAATCGTCGAGGACTGACAGCGTATGCAACATCAGCCACGATCGATAATCTGAATAATCAAAATAAAAACGGAGCTTCATGGTTCAGCGCAATGCCTTCCCCCATTGGGAGAAGGGGATTAAGGGGGCATAGAAGCCCGTAGGGCTTCCATATTTGTAGCCCCGGTTGGCGCGTAGCACCAACCGGGGGAACATGGATTTTTTTATGATATGAACCCCACAGAGGTTCCAAATCAAAACAGATTTAGTTGTCTCAGTCCCTTCGTTGGGTGAGAGCGATTTAAGGGGAGCTTAATATTCCTGCTGTTCGGTAATAAACCACGCCTTTTCTTCCTCATCGAATTCCCACGTCGTGCGAAGCCGTCCCGTCTTGAGTGTTGGCGAATCGTTGACGTACCATTGAACGGACGAATTGACGATGATGCAGTTTTCTTCGCGTTTTTCGCCATCGGTGTCGGATGCCTCGGTGATGTCACAGGGGCGTGTGGCAAGGATCTCGATATCGGCAAAGTGCAGGCGCTGCAAGAGCATGGCTTCCAGCCAGGCTCCGCGCTGCGACGGCGTGATATTCTTTGCCGCGATCTCGAATCGTTCAAACTTCAAATCGCGATGATACGTCTCGACGTTGTTAATCAAATCTTTCATTTTTCCTGTCGATGTGTTGCAACATGTCAGGAAAATGAGAAACAAAGACGCAAGTATGAGCAGCAGGGTAATATGTTTCATATCTTATGAGACAAAAAAGCCATGCCGTTTCGGCATGGCGAGTGATTGCCGGAAAACTAGAACCAGAACGTGCATCCGGCCATGCCAACCAGATCGACATTCTTGAAGAAATCTACTTCAACACCGCTTGTTTTCTGCGTTTCCTTTACGAGTCCATTACCGTTCTTATCGTTCTTGAGAACCGTCTGAACCTTGGTTCCACCGTCGGTGATGATATTCATGCCGATACCGACCTGGGTATGGATGGAGAAGTGGTCGGAAAAGAAGTATTCGGGGCGAACACCGATATCAATGGCAAACTGATAGCCCTCATTGTACTGAAGGTATTGTGCAACATCTGATTTGAATCCGCCGGATGAACGACCGGAAGCAGAGAACCCAACGACAAGCGTCAGATTGACATCCGATGCCAGGACGAGCGGAATCAAGCCACGGAGAGCCACATTCCAGTTGACGATCGTCGTCTTATCTCCCTGTGAGAAACCAACGCCCGGTTCCTCCTGCGTCAATTTGGCACTCGTAGTGTTCAACCCGAAAATGAGCTGCAGCCCGATGTATTTGTTAATGTTATAGACTGCTGAGATACCTTTTCCATCATCGCCGTAGCTACTGATCGTCGAATCGATACCAAGCCCGAAACGTCTCGACATATCCTTTGCCGACGCATCGACAGCCAAACCTACCAGGAAGAAAAGAAAGAGACTGATTGACAGAATGTATTTTTTCATCGAAAGGATCTCCTGCAAAACTTAAAGAAAAGACAGCGGAAAGACAGGATATTTTACCTATTCTAAAGAATTAAGCAATGTTAAATAAGATTTAGCGATTGATATGGAATGCCTGCGGCATTCATTGCAGGAGAGAAAAAAGAAATGTTTAAGCGGCTGTTGTTTTGCCTCGCCATCGCGTTCAGTCTTTCGGGGTGCGCCGGTTCATACAATACGACACAGAGTGTTTTCGACCAGGATGTCCAGGGGCTGATACGCTCAGATGATATCGATGGCATCGACTTTGGGGATGAATCGAAAGTCCCGCCGCTACACAAGGCCTGCAACAGCAGCCATATCGATATCGATGAAATCCGCAGGCTCGTGGCGGCTGGTGAGGATATCAACGCCACCTATAGCTTTGAACTCAATAACTTAGATTATCACAGGAACAGCATTACGCCACTGGGCGTGGCCTGTTCACGCAGCGATATCGATGAAAAAGCCGTCAGGGTGCTGGTAGAACTCGGTGCGGATGTCAATGCCCCATCCAACTACAGAGCCACGAAGGGAAATGTCTATCGGACATTTACGCCGATCATGGCCGCCGTCAATCGGAGCAAGGTCGACAACGATGCCCTCAAAGTCCTCATCCAACTCGGAGCCCAAATCAATGCACAGGATGACAAAAAACGCACGCCTGTCATGATTGCGGCGGAGCATCTGTTCGATCCCAAGACGATTCATATTCTGCTGGATGCCGGTGCGAATGTCGACATTCCCGATGAAGATGGACATGTGCTTATACATCTCGTCATTCGTGACCTGGAATTGACCAAACGCGTCGTTTCCCTGAGCACAGACATCCACAAAAAGGACGATAAAAAAAACGATGCCCTTCTGCTCGCCTCTGCTTTCGGGCCGCCCGAAGTCATTACCTATCTGCTGGGCCTTGGTTTCGACATCCATGCACAAACCAAAAACGAAGAAGGCACCGCGATGCTTGCCGCCTGTGACAACGGGTTTGATACCTTCAAAACTTTGATCGATGCAGGCGCAAGACTCGATGTTGCAGACGACAAATATACGCACCTGATATGTGCCTGTCAGAAAAAACAATGGGACGACCGCGTTCAGGTTCCGCAAAAAAAAATCGTCCAATATCTCATCGAGAATGGCCCTGACGTCAATACCGTGAGCACGTATGGCGACACAGCGCTCAGCCAGGCTGCCGCAAACATCGTCGATACGACAGAAATCATGCAAATGCTGCTAGATGCAGGCGCAGACATCCATCTGACGTCCAAAACAGGCAATGCGATGAGCTGGGTTAAAAATGCGGAAAACGCAAAGTTTCTGATCGAAAAAGGCATTGATGTCGATGTCGAGGGCGAAACTGGTTTTACGCCACTGCTCAATGTTGTCACACAGGACGAAGACATGTCGGAACTCGTCACGGTTCTGCTCGATGCGGGAGCCGACATCAACCACCAGACCCAAAAGGGCAGCACAGCATTGATGCTGGGCCACAATCCCAATGTGGCACGTCTTTTAATTGCCCGTGGCGCAGACATTAACATGACTGACGAGGACGGCGACACAGCCCTTCACTGGGCAGCCAACAAAATGCGCCTGGAACACGTCAAGGCACTCGTGGAGGCGGGTGCCGATGTCAACAAACCCAACAATAAGGGGATTCCGCCAATCTGGCAGGCAAGAACGCCCGAAATCATCGATTACCTTGCACAGCATGGGGCAAGCCTGAAACGAATCATTAAGCATTATCAAGATGGGGAAGGAAATCCCTTGCCCGACAAAACCTACGAAGTCAGCGTGCTCGGCAAGTATTTTACCGATTACGTTCAGACGGCAAACACAGCGCTGAACAGATTTGAGAAAGGGCAACTCCTTTTGGCCTTTTTGCGCAATGGCGCAAGGCCGGACCAAGACAGTCTGCACATCGAAGACCTCAACGATTACCTCTCATTCGATTCCCAGAATGACAGAAAAGAGCTGGCAAAACTCTATCTCAGCAAAGAATTAATTAACAAGGGCGGCTATGGAATGCATGATGAATCCATCATGAGTGCGACCCTGAAGTCCAAAATGCTCAATGACGTGCAGTATTCGCCAACTCCCGAATGGATAAAGGAAATGCTCGACATGGGCGCCTATGTCCCGTACAACGCGCTTGCACTGTACCTCGACAACCCCTCTGTCACGCCAAATATGGACGTTCTGCGAATGCTGGCCAATTCGAGCACCGTCCAACACGAATCGCAAGAACGCGATGGGTGGCGCATTCCGGTCGTGATTAAAATTCTTGACCGTGCCCCGCAGTTTTTCCCCGAGATCTTGAAATTCAATCCGGACGCCAATGCACGGAAAGTGAAGCATTACGTCGGTTATCGGGTCTACTGCACGGATGGTTCCGAACGGGAAACGTGGGAGATAACTTATGGCGAAACAGCTCTGATGGCGGCCGTCAAGGATCCGAAAAATGTGAAGGTGCTGCTCGATTTACATGCAGATCCCAACATCGGCACGGACGATTTTGTCACGCCGCTCATGATCGCGGCTGAGGAAGGACAACTGGAATCGGCAGAACTGCTCATTAAGGCGGGCGCAACGGTCAACGAAGTCGATGTCAATGGCAAATCCGTCCTTCAATATTCGCGAACTGACGAAATGGCAGATTTGTTAAAGAAACACGGCGCAAAACTCAATCCCGGCATCAAGCATGAAAAGCCCAAACTCGCGCCGATGCCTTCTTGTTCCCCCGCTTCCAGGCCTAAATACCGGAAATGACAGCATTTGATAATGCGTTATCAGCGACTTTGCGTACACCGTGGACTTCGGTGGAGGGCAGAACGGCAAAGGGACGCCGCGCGTATGTCAATAGCGCGGCGGGCACGCCGTATGTTAATAGGCGTGCAAACACGGTACAAGCATGGGGAAATGCTTGGATGATGAATGTTCGAAAAAAAAACGAGTGATAAAATTTTAAGTTTTGGGCGAGATCTGATAAATAATTAGATTTTGTATGCTCATGGAAAGGGAGCATTCAGGGAACCGTTTAAGGGTATTGATGCAAGTTTTGCATGGATTCCACTCGATAAGGATATTGAAATGCTGGTTAAATGTGACAAATGCGGTCAGGGCTATGAAGTAAATGAGTCTCGGATTTCATCGCAGGGGGCAAAGATAAAATGCCCGTCATGTGGGAACGTATTTTTAGTCCAATTGAGTAATGGTGTGGCAACGGTTTCATCTAATCAGCTTGATGCTGTGGCATCGTTTTATGAAGACGATAAAAAGCAGGAAGCTGAGGAGTCCTGGCGCGTTCGCCACATGGGGTTGACCTATACGTTCCATGATATCAGCAGCCTTCAG
>JAZODZ010000649.1:0-9777 GCA_045597285.1 Myxococcota bacterium | reverse complement strand
CCCCCGGTAGGCGCTACGCGCCAACCGGGGGCTATTGATATTGAACGCCTACGGCGTTCATCGTCTCACGACTTTTCGTACCCCAACTCCTCTCCGCCGCGGGGAGGAGTTTGAATCACACAAAAACAAACCTTTCATTGTCCCGGTTTATCAGGCATGTCCCCGCCGGGGCCGCCGGGATTATTCCCTGGGCCGCCGGGATTGTTTCCGGGTCCGCCGGGATCTCCGCCTGTTGCTGTTCCTGCTGTCACAGATGATGCCGTACCGCCGGTAATTGTTGCATCATCGAGGAGCAGGGCATCATTAAACCAGGTCACGGTTGCTGGAGAAATTTCTGGAGATTGATACAGGCTGTAGGTCGCGCCGGATGTAATACTGTCGGCCAAAATGAGAATATTTGTTCCGCCCATATAACCATTGGGAATCTTTGCAGCTGCAATGACATCGGGGCTACCGTCTGCCGTGAGCGCAATCGTGACACCAGCCAGTTCCGACGAAACGCCCATGCCACCGGGACCGCCACCGGATGACGTCCCCATGGAAGTCTGAACAAACGATTTTGTCGTACCACTTCCCTGCGGCGCATTGTTATCGCCGCCAATTGCGATGAGCAAACCACCGGCATAACTGACGTTGCTGTTATTGTCTGCATCTAGTCCGGCTTCTGGCTGAGATGACCCAAGTGCCATTGTTTTGCCGCCCGAAATGATAATGGCCCCGTTCCCGTCAAGCGCATCATTCTTCGAGGAATGCGCATATATTTTACCGCCGCTGATCTCAAGCGTGTTTCCAGCCTGAATGCCATCATCCGTCGTATTGACAATGATTTCGCCGCCACGGATTGTAACATTGTGTTTGCCCTCAATACCTTCGGGACTGAGTGAGTTCGTATTATTTTCACGTGGCGATGTG
The DNA here is from genome assembly GCA_045597285.1 of Myxococcota bacterium. Lineage (GTDB taxonomy): Bacteria > Myxococcota_A > Bradymonadia > UBA4248 > UBA4248 > UBA4248. Next base: position 8,865 of record JAZODZ010000649.1, on the reverse strand, counting down.
GTCGTGGTAAGATTGAGTTTGCCTCCGGAAACAATGACGTCCGGCACCGGATCGTCCGTCGTGATCTGAGTCGTCGCATCCTCGCTGGCATCCCAGCCCGCCGTGAGTGCTTTGGCATCGGAACTGATATTGAGCTCGCCATCTTCGATATGAATATAGCCTTTTCCCGTGTGGCAGACTGTTGCATCGCTGCCGTCAACCTTGATACCACGCGATTCATAGTTTGTAATATTGTCATTCGCCGATATGTTGACAGTGCCATTTTTCATGACAAAGCCGTTGACTGCTTTGATGCCAAAACCATTTTCTTCATATCCGGATGTTTTGGCTGCATCCGTGCGATCAAGTGTAATGTTAATATTGCCGTTATAAACAGTCACGACATCATCGCAACCAATGCCAGTTTTATATTTGGCTATGATATTAAGAGTTCCATCGCCTGTAAAACTCAGGTTCGGCTCTGCCGACAATACTTTTTTCGATTCTTCGCTGGATGCGCCCGTGATCGACGAAGTTCCAACCAGCTTGACGAGATAGGTATTGCCCCAGTTGTCATTACCAGTGCTAAGTTTTAGATAACCGGGCTTTGAATTGCTTGTGATCGTGACGTGATTCAGGACGAGATCGACATCGACATTATTGCTGTTTTTAATTTTGACACCGCCGTCGCGAGAACCTGAAAGACTGAGACAGACAGCGGAATTTGTTTTGAGTTTGATGACGAGTTCGTCTTTATCTTCTTCAATACTCACCAAGTTATTGAAAATCAAGGGATTGGACAGATTGACGCTAATACAGCCGGTCTCATCCACGGTAGAACGCGTGCTTGGTACGGCATCGGGATTGCAGCTCTCTTTGGGATGGTCACTATCACTGCATCCATATAAAACCGAAGCGAGCATCATGATTGTAAATATATTATTTGAATATTTCATACGAACCTCTTAAAATTTGAATTCATATCCCAGGCCGATCAGATGACATTCGTCTTCTGGATTGGCAATGCCTGCGGTATATCGGTAAAACAGATCGAAATCGTGATGTTTTTTCAAAGAATATCCCATGCCGGCGGTCAGTTTTACCTTGTCTATGCTAAAACTTTGGGTCAGATCGTTGTATAATTCTATGCTAAAATATGGCGACAGGTGAATAGGTTTAATTTTATAGCTGGCTAACACACGGGAACGCAGGACGTGATAATCTTTAGCCTCAATTATTTTGTCGCCCTGCGCGACACCCAGGCTGTTCATTTTGGCGGCTTTGCTTTCCGAACGATGCGTATATTGGTAGCGCTCGCGAAGCGAAATCTCAAAATTTTCAACCGGAAATATACCTGTCACATAGACGTTGACACGGTTTCTTGGCGACCAGTAATTATCGACGATATTGCCGCTATCAGTCTCATGTTTTGGTTCATATTTGTCGATAAAATTATATCCAATGCCAAACTTGAAATAGTCAATCGGTTTGTAACTGATATCAATGCCGGCATCGAGGCGTTCCAGCTCAGAACTCATATCCTGCGTGCGTACCTCAAATGCCGCAGATATATTCAACCCTTTGATAATCTTCTTTTTCAGACCAACATTGATATCAAGGCCAAAATCCTGCGCTATCGCACACAATGGCATCAACATCATAAAAACGCTCAAAATGATTTGAAATAAATGTTTAATCATCGCTATCCTCACTTGGCAGAACGTGATTGTTCTACTATGTTTAGCTTGTAATTGCATTCTGCAAATAGATCAATATGTTTTAAGTATCATAAGTATCTATTTGTAACTATTCAGACCCACTTGGAAATGTAGGCATCTCGCCAGCGGAAAATGATGTCTTTCTCAACGCATTTTACATCAAGAGAATTGAGGAATTTACTTAAAACAAGGCATTTGCATCATTGCATTCTCCTGCCTAATGCCTATTGCCTCGTTTCGACAAGATCACGAAATTCACAACCCCTGTCAGGGGCTGAATAGTTTCTATTTGCACGGGGCGCTCAAAGGTTTTTTGGACAATTTCATGCCATAGTTATATGCTGTGCGCCAGAAGGTATTTTTTACCAATCATCATTGATAAACAGTATCCTCCTCAAATGATTCTACAGGCACTTAGCCCCAAAACGCATCATCAAACCTCAATAGCACAGGAGTTCCCATGAATTATTCAGAACGTCGCTTAAAGCTTCGCGCAACTGCCCCCGCGGGTAAAATCCTTATTCTCTCGGCGTCTCTTGTTCCAAGAAACTATCCAGCCGAGATTTATCCGTTTCATCAGGATGCGACGTTTCGCTATTTCACAGGTCTGAACATTCCCGATGCCGCACTCGTCATCGATGAAATTGGCAGAGAAACCCTTTACCTGACCATCCCGGATCCCGATGATGTCATTTGGACTGGCAAAGTGCCAGGCCCCGAAGAACTCGCCACTTCAGCCGGAATTGCCCATTTTGATGATTATTCAAAGCTGGCAGAAGTCGTGGATCAAGACACGCTATTTATTGCGCCTTATGACTGGCAGCTCAAAACCCGTCTCGCAGGCTGGCTTCATGTCGGCGTTTCTGACCTGGCCTCTCTTGCCTCGCGCGAACTCGGTCGGAGTATCATTGCACTTCGTTCCCTCAAGGACGATGAAGAGATTGAAGAAATCGAATACGCCATCGCTGTCACCAAAGAAATGCTGGAGCTGGGACAGAAAGCCATTTTACCCGGCGTAAAAGAATCGGATGTCCTGGCCCCCATGATGGCCAAAGTCGTTCAGACCGGATGCGGGCTTTCGTTCAATCCCATCGTGACAGTTCACGGTGAAATCCTTCACAACCAGTCTTATGACCATTTCATTGAAGATGACAGCACGATCGTCATCGATATTGGAGCCGAATCCCCAAACGGTTACTGTGCAGACATCACGCGCACTTATTCTTCTGCCGGTGAATTCTTCGGAAAGAAACTCGCCATTTACAATGCCGTATTACATGCCCAGTTGGCCGCCATCGACAAAACCAAAACACCCGGTGTCTCGATGTATTTGGTTCACATGGAAGCCTGCCGTGTGCTGACCCGTGAACTCCAAACCATCGGTCTGATGAAGGGCGACGTCGAAGAGTCGCTTGAAGCCGGTGCCCACGCGCTCTTTATGCCGCACGGTATCGGACACATGCTCGGTATGGATGCACACGATATGGAAAACTACGGCGATGATGTGGGGTATGTCCGGGGCACAGAACGTTCCACACAGTTTGGCCTCAATGCGCTCAGGCTCCACAGAAAACTCTTGCCCGGATTCGTCATTACCGTCGAACCCGGATGCTATTTCATCCCGGAACTCATCGATCGCTGGTCTGCTAAAAAACACCTCGACGCTTTTATCTGCTATGACGAGCTCGAAAAATACCGCGATTTTCGCGGCGTCAGAATCGAGGATGACGTCCTGATTACACAGACAGGAAGCCGCGTCCTTGGGCCAGCAATTGCCAAATAATCCTGGTAATTCAGCGGGCGAGAGGTCGCGTCTCGCCTGCGAAACAGGTAAGAAAGTTTTGAATCAGTTTGATTCATAAAGATAAAAAATGTAACCCAAATGCATATAATGTGCGACATGTGGTAGAAATGCATTATGAAATGAATATAAATCAGGGGTTGAAATTTATGTAAAGAAATGACTAAACAGTATTGCCTTTGTTGAGGAGGGACGGGTCGATGAAACGCGAAATTCTGTGTTGCAGCATTTTTCTCATGGGGCTTTTGTCGGGATGTGCAGAAGTCATGCCCCCAGAACCAGGGATGGAAAGTTCACAAGCTTGCCCAATAGAACAGGTTTATGTGAAAGGCAGATGCTATGACACATGCTCCATCAACAAACCGTGCAAAGGAATGTTTGTCTGTGTCGGGGTTTTGTGCGAACCTGCGGAAATGGAATGTACCCCTGACACTCGCCGTTGTTCCTCGGATAAAATCAGTGTCGAATACTGTGCAGATGGATCAGGGTACACCGTCGAAAAGATTTGCGAAGCGGATGAAACGTGCGAGAACAGCATTTGTGTAAAGAATGCCTGCGAAGATGGCACCATGCGGTGCCGCAATAACAATGTCGAAATCTGCTACAACAGTTCGTTTACTGTTTACGACGAATGTGTAACGCCTCAGATATGCACGGAAGACAGCTTTGAATGCGAGATTCCGGCTGAATGTTTCAACGATGACCGCCGATGCGATGCCAACGGCAATATCCAGATTTGCAATGACGAGCACTGGGTGGCGTTCCAAACCTGTCCGTCCGGCACTGCCTGCGACACCGCCTCACTTGAATGTGTTGAAACTGCCGTCTGCGAAAACGGAACGTTCAAATGCAACGGCGACACCGTATTTGCATGTGCCAATGCGCAGTGGATACGTCAGAAAGACTGTGAAGAAGAAGGGCAGATCTGTCAGGGCGGTGCCTGCGTCATGTCCAACTGTCAGGATGGAGACACGCGATGTTTCGAAGTCAATTCCTCGCACTTCGTCCAGGTTTGCCATAACAATGCGTGGGAAAGCACCAAATGCGACGGCGGTGAAGTCTGTACCGAAACAGGCACGGAAGCCAAATGTATCCAGAATAGCTGTGCCTCTCAGTACAAATGTGAAAACAACGTTCTGTTCAAATGCGACGGCAATGATTATGCTGAACTGAAAGCTTGCGGAACGTCGCAGTACTGCGACGCCACCTCCGCATCCTGCAAGGACAAGTGCGGCAACGGCGTTCTCGATCTCGATAACGGTGAGGAATGCGACGGAACAGCCATCCGTAAAGATTTGAGCTGTCAGAGTAAGGTTGCCAACACATCCGGCTCGCTCAAGTGCACAAAGGAATGCACTGTCGATGCTTCGGGATGTACGCTTTCGTGTAACACGGGCACTTCCGAGTGCAACGGCTCGATTTATAAAACCTGCGTATCAGGAACATGGCAGGTCACTAACTGTGCAGATACAGGCATGGCCTGCGGAGAATCGGGATGCTACAAGCCCAGCATTTCAGGCGATTGGGATGTCATTCAGGATTTCGAGGAATTGCCCGACAATCCCACGACAAATACTTCTGTCTATACGATGGAGTACAATTACTCGGACAAATACAAGGTAACCTGGAAATTGCGTGGCCGGACAAATATGAATAACGGTTCCGATAACTACAGTTTATCGGGGCAGGGATTCATTGTTCGCAAGGAAAACAGCAATTATATCGTGGCTGAGAATATCACTGGAGGCATTGGACAGCTGGCATTTGACTGGCGCTCATGGCCAAACGATACGGGCAAAGTCACGATTGAGATCGGTGACAAAAAGGAAACATTGAGTTTTGCCGGCGAAAGCGAAAAACAGGTGTTTCAGCTCGATATCAACGATGCGTCAGCCACATCGGTTACGATTACGCCGATTTCCGGAAAGCGGTTCATCATCGACAACATACGATGGACAAAGAAGAAATAATCTTTATGCCCCGAGTTTTCGGGGCTTTTTTATGTAGGGCAGGGGAGTGGGGAAGGACAGAGGTTAAGAATGAAAGTTTGTGTTTACTGTGCTTCGGCTGAGAATCTTGATCCGGAGTTTTATGAGATAGGAGAGGCTTTTGGCCGCCTCTTGGCAAGCCGCGGCCATACGCTTGTTTATGGCGGCTACAACAAGGGAATCATGCACGCCGTCGCTCGCGGCGCAGCTGCTGAAGGCGGCGAAATCATTGCCGTTGTGCCAAAGATTTTCGATCGCCCCGGCTTCACCTACGAAAAGTGTACAAAGGTCATTGTCACGGAAACTATGCACTCGCGCAAAGCCACGATGGAAAATGAGGCAGACGCATTTGCCATTCTGCCAGGAGGCATCGGCACATTTGACGAGCTTTTTGAACTCTATGTCCTGAAATCGCTCGATATCTGCCAGAAACCGATGGGCCTTCTCAACGGGCGAGGGTGCTACGATTTGTTAAGAGCATTTCTGGACAAAAATACATCCGACGGGCTGATGACCGAAAAGAATCGCGCCATGTTGCATTTTTATGACGATGGTGAATCACTGCTGAATGCCCTTGAGAATGAATCATCTCGGTAAAGAAGGAATAGAATGAAACGATTCATACGTGCCCTGTATTGCGTCATACGTGCCCTGTATTGCGGTCTGTTATGTCTCTCGTTAATGCCAGTCGCTGCATTTGCCCAACAGCCGCCATATCCACCTCAAGATGGACCGCGCCCGCCACAAGATAACGGTCAGCGTCCGCCACAAGACAATGGTCAGCGTCCGCCACACGACAACGGTCAGCGCCCACCACAAGATAACGGTCAGCGTCCGTCACAAAACAACCAGCGTCCGCCACAAGGCCATCAAGATGACCGGCGTCCAGCAAGACCGTCGGACGCTGAAATCGCCGCAAGAGCCACGGTTGGTGCCGTGACTGCCGTCGCAGTAACTGCCATGTCCTTGCCCATTCCTAAGGATGATCATTACGTCTTCGGCATGGATATTCGAGGCTTTGGCGATGTCGCAACGGGATGCAAGGTCGGCGGCGGAATCGGCATCGATATGTGGTTCCGGCCTATCCGCTGGGTCGCCGTGGAGCTCTATTCAGACTTCGTCTTGAATACCAACAAAGACTTATACGTCAAAGAAGACTCCGACGATGATATGCTTCTGAGAATGCCGATCTATCTCGGTGCTCGCATTCATGTCTTCGATTATGCCGCCTATAATGTCTATGCAGCCGTGGCCGGCGGACTTAACATCCAGATCATTGGCGATCACGACAGTGAAATCGGGGGCGGACTTCAGGCCGGATTCGGTGCGTCGTATATCATCCATGGCTTCAACATCGGGATCGACGTGCGCTATACCATGGAATCATTGAACTCGCGTTTTGACCGCAAATTCATGCACGGTTGCATTTTTGCCCTCAATATCGGTTTTGCTCGCTAAACCTTCAGGGGCGCCTGGCGTATTGAGCTGTATAGCCTTTTTTATCGAAACAATCTTCGTAACAAGTTGCAACCCGTTGATGGTATTTAACTTTTTGCGAAATAGCTAGGTGCAACAGGCCGTATCGCCGTAAGGCGATAGGCCGGTCTCTATTGGAGTGCGCCTGGCGTATTGAGCTGTGAAGCCATTTTTATCGAATGAATCTTCGTAATATATTGTAACTTGTTGACGGTATTAGACTTTTTGTAAAATAGCCAGGCGCGATAGAGGCCGTATCGCCATAAGGCGATAGGCCAAAACAAAAAGAATCTTTACTTTAGACTTTAATGTGAACTGCGTGTATCATTATGTACTGTTAGGCTTTTGCTTATAAAAGAGTGGCTTAGGCTGATTATTTCACGATTTGAAGGAGTTAGAGCGTATGAAACAGATGAAACTCGTGCTTGCCGCCGCCGTATTTTTCTTTGCCTGCATCTTTGCCGGTTCATCGGCATTTGCACAGGATTATTATCAAGGATATCCGGCAGAGAAGGAAGGCTTGTGGATTCGTGCTGGTATCGGCGTGCCCATGACCATCAATGGTGGTAGCAATGCACGAGTCAGTGGCGCATATACGGCAGTCGGCGTCGGCCTTAACATTCAGTTCGGATATCGCTGGGATACGTTTGGGATTCAAATTGAACAGGATCTCGGCGGCGCATTCGTCACGAATTCCTCAATATCCGATCAATGGGAAGAGTATAATATCAAAGCGCGGTATTTTCTTGGCGGAACCTACCTGATGTTTTCTGAATATTACAACTCTGAAGACTTCCACTTCTCATTTGGCGAAGGCATTGGCGCGATGTACGGTGCAAAAGGCGATTTCCGTGCATTCTGGGTCGAAAGAGACGCCGCTCTGGCGCTTAAGGCGAATGTCGGCTTCACCTATTTCTTTGCGGATGGCATGGGAGCTGGGTTTAACTTCGATTATGCCATCGCGATTGCCATCGACGACACTGGTGTCACGTTCTCTCACTTCATCCAGCCGGTTTTGACGTTTACTTACGTTCTCTGATTTGACGCGTTTGCGTGAAAAAGCCCCAATTATTTGCGGCTTTTTTTGTTTATCTTTGACATCTGCGTACATTTCGATTTAGAACACCACGCCTTTTTGTGGCAGTTTGCCTTATCAGGAGATCGAAAGTTAAGATGGCGATTAAAATCCATAAGAAATCAGAAGAAGAGAAGAAAATACAGGCACTGGATCCTGAAGTTTTGCCGCCCGAGGGAAGCGATCAGGAAGTTTCAGGGCAAGCGTCAATCAACCTGGGGAATATCGATGCCAAAGCCCCGGAAATGAATGACAAGTTCATGATGCGCTCGAGCAATGCCATGGCATGGCTGTTGGAAAACCGCCGCATGGTGACGCTCGTCATCGGCTCAGTACTGGCCATTGCCATCATTTATATCGTTTTTATGAGGCACGTCGAATCCGTTGCGACGGATCAGAGTAGCGAGTTGCTGAGCGACACGCTCATTTCTTACAACGCGCCGACAGAGGAACTGGCAAAGCGGATTAACGAGGAACGCGAGCGATACCTCAAGAGCCAGGGCATTGCTGCAGAAGCTGATTTTGCGCTCAAGTTCTCCATCACAGTGCCCGATGATCACGTGCGTTATGTGGGCATTCAGAAGTACCTGAGCCAGGCACTGGAATCGAAGAAATTTGAAGGCACCGCCGTTGAAAAAACCGGATACCTGATGCTTGCCGGTACGACGGCCAGGCTCAAACCCGCCGCCGAGGCCGAGGCCATTTACAAGACCGCTTCGAGTTCAGAAAGCAAGGATGTCGATTTGTTCGCAAAGCTCGGAATGGCAGAAATGCTCGTTGGTCAGCAGAAATACGATGAAGCCATGGTGCTCTACGACAAGATTGCCG
>JAZODZ010000648.1:0-6600 GCA_045597285.1 Myxococcota bacterium | reverse complement strand
GCCTCCGACTTGCCATTACTATGCACTTCAACGAACTTGTCTAATTTAATTTTCGGCTTTTTTAAGCCCACGCCTTATTATCGATTTTAATCGTGCGTTGCACTAAAAATCTTTTGCCTTTGACTGCCACCAAACATACTGGATCCGTTTCTGAAAAGCAGAACCATTATCGGATTCGCCGATACACGGCCTGTCAAAGCTCCATGGCAGAGCTACCTGTTCTCATTTGTCCTCTATTTTTTTCAAAAAAATGACGCGAGATGTGTCACAAATTTTTTTTATTGTCATCATCTTGTCGGAGAAACGCTCTTTCGCTCGCCAAAGGAGGTATTCATGGGCAAATTTATTAATCCATTCAATGATTTTGGATTTAAGAGGCTGTTTGGTCAGGAAGACAGCAAGGTCATTCTGATCGGCTTTTTAAATGCGCTTTTCGAAAGGGAGTTTGTGGTGACCGACCTGGTTTATCGCGACAAGGAACAATTGCGGGAAGGCTCGGGCGAACGTGGAGTCATCTACGATATTTTCTGCACAACTGACAAAGGCGAACAGTTTATTTTGGAAATGCAGAACAAAAAACAAAATCATTTTGAAGATCGTGCGCTATACTATACTGCACGTGGAATTGTAGGACAGGGCGTTTCTGGCAAATGGAACTACGATTTCAAAGCTGTATTTGGCATTTACTTGATGAACTTTACCGAAGAGGTTTTGCTCGACAAATTTCGCAGTGATTTTGGACTTCGCAACCTGATAACAGATGAGCCGTTCACACAAGCACTGGTACTGACACGGAAACTTCGCTTGGTTTTCTTACAAATGCCATTGTTTAAGAAATCTGAAGTTGAGTGTAAAACCGACTTGGACAAATGGACTTATATTTTAAAGAATATGGAAACGCTAAAAACAATACCATGGCAAGCCGAAAAAGATGCTTTTGAAGCCATCGCGCAGATCGGCAGTTATGAGGCTATGACAGAAGAACAACGCAACCGTTACGACGACGCACAGCGAAATTACTGGGATAGTGTCGCTGTATATGAGGCGGCGATTGAAGAAGGAAAAAAAGAAGGGATGAAAGAAGGGATGAAACAGGGGAAGAAAGAAGCGGTGATAAATGTGGCACTGTCATTGATTCAAGACGGTTTCCCCACTGAATTTGTCATGCGACATACCGAGCTGTCTGAAGCCGAAATTGAAAACCTGCGGGAACAACATGCGAAGCCCTAGTCGCCCGTTTTCCTGTCACTTTCTCAAAATATTACTTGATATTCGCTAGATTTCGCGTAATATACGCCGCGTTTTGCGCGAGGATAAATTTTCCATCGCGTCGTCTTCCGTGTTGAACGCCCTTGATATCGGGCGTCTTTCGAACTCATTAAGTCCATAGGAGCTTTAAGATGGCCCGCAAATGTGCTTTTACCGACAAGAAACCCCTCGTTGGTAACAATGTTTCCCACGCTCACAATAAAACAAAGAAAGTCCAGCTTCCGAACATCCAGACCAAGCGTATTTTTGTCCCCGAACTCGGTCGCTTTGTACGCATTCACCTCTCCACGCGTGCTCTCCGCACCGTGAGCAAACTCGGTCTGGTTGCCTATTGCGAAAAAGCTAACATTCAGCTTAAAGACATCGTGATGTAATTCTCATTGTGCTGTCAAAAAAAGCACCGCTTGCGGTGCTTTTTTTTTGTTTAGCCTTACCTAGCAGGCACTCGCTCGATAATGCTCGCTATTTCCTCAAGAGGCCTGAGGAACTGACTAAAAATCAACGTTCTTACATCGTTGCGACCTCCTGCCTCCTGCCTCCTGCCTTATTTCGATATGGCTCTGCATCTCAAAATCCATGTTGGGAACTGAATCGTTGGGATAGCAAATGTACGTATCCAGAACTGCATGCTTGATTTTAGCTCTGACAGCAGCTTTGCTGCTGGGATGCGATTCTTCGGAACAGAATTGCGCAAGCCAATACAGTCCTGTCTCCACATCGGCCTATCAACCATCGCCCACTGCCATCCAGCTCGCAGAACAATTCTCCGCACACATCGCTCAAAAGGCTCAGACCGTTCTCGACGAGACCGTCCAAAAGGATCGCGATCTTCTGCAAGCCAAACGCGCCGCCGCCGAAAAAGCCTATCAGGAAGCCAGGGCACGCAAAGAACGCCCCAAAGCCGTCCCACGCCAGCAGCTGGCAATCCAGAATTCGCACGGCTCGATGTTCAACAAGATTCGGTTCAATTCCCTCATCGCCGAGTTTTATGATGTCGAGAACTCGGCGAGAAAATCGATATTTATCAAGGAAGGGGAACTCACGCCGGCTGCCGAGGCATTGCTCGATGCGCTCGAAAAAGCAGACGATCACGCGCTCGACATCGAGTCATTTGCACCGGCAAAACTTCGCGCCGGCGCACAGCGGCTCCACGCGATGCACGATGCCGTTTCAATCCCGTTCCGCCTGAATCCGTTCGAAGTCGAAGCCATTTCCCGCGCACTCGATGACGCGAACAATCCCTATCATCCCGATAACGTCGCCCTACCTGCGCCCGGCGCGGCGCATCCGCCCGAACTCTTCGACTGGCTCTGTGATTTCGACAAAACCCCCGTTCCTCGCGCGGCCGCGCAATGTCAGAAAGCACTCGACAATCGACTCGAAATGCACGCCCTCGATGATGCGCTCGAATTCGCGCTCGCCGATGCCTGGATGGCCTATGCCTCCGCATTAAGATACGGAAATCTCGAAAAATTCTCTGAAGAAGAACTGGCCCAGTATTCGAGCGAAGAGAATCCGAACGAAATTCATCCAAAGAATCACGATAAAATCGTCGAAATACGGCTCACTGCGGCGCTGAACGAGTTCATTGCGAAGGCCACGAAGGAAGATGCCGCCGCATGGCTTGCCGACTTGATTCCGCAACACGAGCAATATGCCAAACTTCAGGCCGCTCGTGCGCGATACCGAAAAATCGTCGAAGATGGCGGCTGGGAAACCATCCCGCCTGACCGCATGTTCGCCGGCGGCCGCGCACCGCTCGTCAAAAACCTCAAGGCACGGCTTTCCGTCGAAGGCTATTACACCGGCAATATCGACGATGCCTTCGACAAACCGCTCACCGAAGCCATCAAAAAATACCAGCAATACCACCAGCTTGAAGAAACTGGCGAGGTTGGTGAGGTTTTCTGGCGCAGCCTGAACGTGCCGGCGACACAGAGGCTGGCTGAAATCGAAGTCAATATCCGTCGCTGGCACAAGACGCTTTATGAACCGATTGCCCGTTATATCTGGGTCAACATCCCGTCCTTCACGGTTGAGTTGTGGAACGATTCGCAGAAAGTCTCCACGCACCGCGTCGTCGTCGGCAGTTCCACGAAAATCTGCAACACGCGCACCCGCGAATGGGAACTGATGAATTCGACCCATCTGATGCACGCACGCATGACGTATCTCGTATTCAATCCCTACTGGAACGTCCCGCCGCGCATCGAAGTCGACGAGTTTCTGCCCAAGATGGCGGCCGATCCGAAGTGGCTCGAAAACTCGGACTACGAATACGTCACGCCTCGCGGTGGCGGCCGCGTTCTTCGACAAAAACCCGGCGAAAACAACTCGCTCGGCAAAGTCAAACTCATCTTCCCCAACCGATACAACGTCTATCTGCACGACACGCCCAAACAAGGCATGTTCCAATACCCCGTGCGGGCTTTCTCGCACGGCTGCATGCGCGTCGAAAAGGCGATGGATTTTGCCCGCGAAGTGCTACAGTCTGTCGGCCAGTATGACGAGAAGCAAATCGCCAAATTCTTCAAGGAAAAAGGCGAACATGCGCTCGATTTAAACACGCCCATCGATGTCTTTATCGAGTACCATACGGTCACGGTTGACGACGATGGACAGCCCTACTTCCTCGCCGATATTTACAAAATCATCCGCAATGAAATATCACCGCCGACGGCACTCGAGCGCCAGTGCAATCCGGCCACGGATCGGACGAGTACGTTCCGTTCGGGCGGCGGTGAAGATTCAGGCCCCTGACAGTTGAGAATACGATGACAAACGAACAGCAACATGCCAATGGCATACGGCGGCGCGTACTGCGCCACATCCTTAACAACGGCGGCGGATACATGAGCCAGGCCTGCAGCAGCGCCGAGATTCTCAGCGCCCTTTACGGCCGCATTCTCAACATCGGGCCATCGCTCGGAAGCCCGGTACCGGCACCATTTCCGGGCGTGCCAGGCCCCGGCAAACCGACCGTGACGGGCGTCGATTACAACGGCGGAAAGCATCCCGACAAAGATCGATTCATCTTCTCTCCCGTCCACTACGCGCTCGTGCTTTACGCCACGCTCATCGAGTACGGACGCATGGATCCCGAGGGACTGCGCCTCTTCAACGTCGACGGTTCGAGCGTCGAGATGATTGGCGCGGAACACAGCCCCGGGCACGAAGTCACAGCCGGCAGCCTCGCTCAGGCCATCAGTCAGGGCGTCGGATTCGCCATGGCACGCAAGCTAAAGCACGAAAGGGGGCGCGTCGTCGTCTTCATGTCCGATGGCGAGTACGAGGAAGGCCAGACCTACGAAGCCCTTGGTACAGCTGCATTTCATAAACTCGACAACCTCCTCGTTTTCGTCGATGCCAACGGGTTTCAGTGCGACGGCATCATGACAGGCGTCGGTTGCGTCGAGCCGATGAAAGCACGCATTGAATCGTTCGGCTGCTCGGCAGACGAAGTCGACGGACACGACATCGAACAAATCGTCGCGGCTTCCACACACGGCACGCCAGGTAAACCGCACGTCGTGATATGCCGCACCAATCCCTGCCAGGGCCTCGAAAAACTGCGCGAACGCTGGCCGCGCCTTCACTACCTGCGCTTCAAAACGCCGGAAGAACGCGACGGCTATGAACGCATTTGCCAGGCTTGGGAATCGGGAAATATGTAGCGGTGACGGGCTCGCCTTGCTACGCCCGTGTTTCGGCCTATCGCCTGCGGCGATACGGCCTCTTGGCCGCCCGCTATCGCCATGCGATACGCGTGCGGCATTTATCCTTCTTTTATCGCGCCTGAACGGAACAACACCATGACAAACGACGAACAAAAACACTGCTGCCACGACGAGGACTGCCACGATCACGACGCGTGTGAATGCGGCGAATGCGAGTGCGGATGCGGACATCACGAATGCGGATGCGGACATCACGATCATCAAACCGCCCCAAAACCGCGCATTGCCACCCCGGGATTCACGCCACAAAATCCCGACAAGGGGGTTTCGCTCGGCCCGGAAGTCGAGCAGGAAATCGCCGATGCGATGAAAAAACGGTACAAACGGTTTCTCGAAGAGAGCGAGACGTTTACCGTTAAAACCGAGGTGTGCCATCATTTCGGTCTGGTCAGCGCAACGATGACGAACAAAAGCCGCACGGTGCATGCGACGGCGGAAGTCAGTGTCGAATGCGAGGACAACAAAATCGAAAACCCGATCGACGCCTATACCAAGGCGCTGGACGTCATCGATCTCGTGTGGCTCGACTATTTCGACAGCGATCGCATTGCCCACTATCTGCCGATATGGCAGGGGTATGAAATCGATTCGATGACGGTCAATGTCCGTTTTGAGCACCGTAACCCGGCTCTCGACGATCAGGCCTCGGAATTCCTGAAGGCGCACGGACTTCTCGAAAACGGTCTTTCACCCGACGATTACCTCGATGACGACGAGTTGGACGAAGACGACGAATGACAAGCCGGGCGTATGCAATAGCCCGGCTAGCCACGCGTATGCAATAGCGTGGCTTGTCACGCGTATGCAATAGCGTGACGCGCATAGGCAACCGAAAAAAAATCGAAATAAGTGAAATAAAGATAGAAGTTCAGCGATAAATCATTAGAATATTTGCGCTTTTTTGCGGTAAACGAACCGCTCAGTATTTAGCTTCAGAGTACCGGTGCGACCGGTTATCGGGATTATCCTGTGAAAGTCAATATCACACGCATTATAACGATTTTCCTTCTCTTCGGATGTCTGGCATTATTTTTTATGCAGACGACGTCGGGAAGTTCGACAACAGAACTGAAATACAGCGAATTTGTGCAGGCGGTTCGCGACGGACAGATAGCCAGCGTTGAAGTCGATGGCGAGGTTATTAGCGGCAAATTCAAGGAAGAGGCGCGGACGGCTTACGAGAATCACGAGACTTACAAGACCGTCGGCGTGCTGAACGCGGATGCGCAGGATTTGCTCGACGAGCAGAAGGTCAGCTACGAGTTTAAGGAACAGGAAACATCGTGGTTGCAGCTTTTCATCATTTATTTCCTGCCGACGTTCCTGATTCTTGCGGTGCTGATTTATTTCTTCAAGCAATCGCAGCTGGGCGGAGGGAAGGCGCTGAGTTTTGGGCATTCGAAGGCCAAAATGCTGACGCCAGACCAGCACAAGATAACGTTTGCCGACATCGCGGGCATTGACGAAGCGAAAGCCGAACTCGTCGAGATCGTCGATTTTCTTAAAAATCCCGGCAAATACCAGCGCCTTGGCGGCCGCATTCCCAAAGGCGTTCTGCTGATGGGGTCGCCTGGTACGGGTAAAACGCTTTTGG
>JAZODZ010000647.1:0-7112 GCA_045597285.1 Myxococcota bacterium | reverse complement strand
GTGGCCGCCGAAGGGCAGCTTTTCATCACCGAAAAAGGCGATTTGGCCATCCGCGTTTCGATGGTTCGCCTGCTCACCAAGAGCCTTCGCCCCCTGCCCGAAAAGTTCCACGGACTGACCGATACCGAAGCCCGTTATCGTATGCGTTACCTCGATCTCATCGTCAATGACGATGTGCGCGAGACGTTTTATAAACGTTCACTCATCACGCAGAAAATCCGCGAATTCATGGTTCGCAATCGATTTATGGAAGTCGAGACGCCGATGCTCCAGATTCAGGCCGGCGGCGCCACGGCTCGTCCGTTCAAGACGCACCACAACGCGCTCGATCACGATATGTATATGCGCATTGCCCCCGAACTTTTCCTCAAACGCCTCATCGTGGGCGGCTTTGAACGCGTCTTCGAAATGAACCGCTGTTTCCGCAACGAAGGCCTCGATCGCAAGCACAATCCCGAATTCACGACGATCGAATTCTATATGGCGTATGGCACGTATCGCGTCCTGATGGAGTTCACCGAACAGCTCGTCCAGTTTCTTTGCGACGAAGTATGCGGTACGCGCAAAATCGAATACAACGGCAACACGATCGATTTCGACGGTTCGTGGCGTCGGCTGCGCGTTCGCGAGGGCGTGGCGGCTGCCCTCGGCGTCGATGAGGACAAACTCTCGGATCGCGCGTTCCTCGAAGATGCTTGTGCACACCTTCCCGAACCGCTCCGTGCCAATGATCTCAAGGCCAAGTCCGACGGCCATCTGATCATGGAAATCTTCGATCAGAAAGTCGAAGAAACCCTGATTCAGCCGACGTTTGTGTATGAATATCCGGCCAGCGTTTCGCCGCTTTCGCGCCGCAATGAACAGGATCCGAACTACGTCGATCGCTTCGAAATCTTCGTGAGCGGCTTCGAACTCGGCAACGCGTTCAATGAGCTCAATGACGCACTCGACCAGCGCCAGCGTTTTCTCGATCAGATCATGAACAAACTCGCCGGCGACGAAGAAGCGCATCCGATGGATGACGATTACGTCCGCGCACTCGAATACGGTATGCCGCCTTGCGCTGGCGAAGGTATCGGCGTCGACCGCCTCGTCATGCTCCTCACGGGCTCAGAATCAATTCGCGACGTCATTCTCTTCCCGACGATGAAGCCTGAGTAATTTGTTGCTCGCTATTTTGCCGCCATAGCGGCAAAATACGCTCGCTTTGAACCGGGCTATTTTCGGACTCGCCCAATCTGTTCAGACTGTTGGGATGTCATGCTTGCGGCGAAATCAGTGTCGTTCAGGCTCGCCGAAAATACGCCCGGTTTTCTTTTTATTGCTGGTGCCGCCAACTACATATTGCCTGTTGCTACAGCCTATTGCCTAAAATATGAGTGAAACTTCGTATCCCTGGCTACAAGATGATTCGCCGATCAAACACAAGATCGTGCGCATCATGCTTTTCCTGACGTCTTTTTCGTGGACTTCTGTCCACATCGAAGACTACATGGGCGGGGGATCGCCGGTTGAAAAGATATTGACGCGAATGCTTCCGATGCTCGTCATTGCCGTCTACTGCGTGACGTGCGAACATCGGGACTTGATAAAGCGCATGTTCCGGCCGGGGCTGTTTCTTCTGTTGTGGTATGTCGGATTTTCGGTGCTGTGCGGATTTCGTGGCATTCAGCCGGCGCTGTGTGCCTGGAAGGGCGCGGAAATCATCATCACACTGATGTATATTTATGTGTCATGCCGTGATGCCGATTCGACGCGCAAGGAATTCATCGCTTTTTTAAAGCTGTTCGAAATCCTCATGTGGGCCACGGTTGTGCT
The DNA here is from genome assembly GCA_045597285.1 of Myxococcota bacterium. Lineage (GTDB taxonomy): Bacteria > Myxococcota_A > Bradymonadia > UBA4248 > UBA4248 > UBA4248. The sequence continues at coordinate 5,294 of JAZODZ010000647.1, read as the reverse complement.
CGCATTTATCAACCCCACGAAGGGATTTCTGCATTCTCCGACGATTCTGCCGTGGCTTTGGGGGTATTTCCCGATTCTGAATCCCAACGCGATCGGGTTTATTTCGGCCCTATGCCTGGCAAGGCTTTTGTTTTTCCCGGCCAAATACAAGCCCGTCCGGATTATGATGATCACGGCGACACTGTTGTGCGCCCAGTCGAGGACGGCTTATGCCGTGTCCCTCGTCGCGATGATCATCTATATCTTCGACGGTATGCGAACAAAGCAATTTGGCCGCGTGGCGGTTGCATTTTTGGGCGCGGCACTCGCGCTGTTCATGGCGATGGGATGGAATGAAGCAATCGTCAAGGTTTTGCTTCGCGGTGAATCTGCCGAGGAAGTCTCGACATTGTCCGGACGCACGGATTACTGGAATTATGCGCTCGATAACGCCGACTGGTTGGGCAAGGGGCTGGCGACAGGTTCCCGAAGCCTTATCTTCGGCGGCGAAGGAACGTTTCATCGCGGTTCCGTGAATATGCACAATTCGTTTATCGAAGCCTTGATGGGCGGCGGCTACATCGGTTCGATTCCGTTCATGGTGCTGTTTGCCGTAAACGTCATACGGCAAGGATTCAACACGGTGACGAAACCGTCGACACACGAGGGCCTTTTCCTCATTTGCGCCATTACGTTCGTTGCCCGCGGTATGACGAGCATCGTGCTCGCCCTGTTCTCGTTCGACTTCATCAATATGATGTTTTTCTGGGCGTGGCTTTATACGCGAAACATGGATCCATCGAATCCCCCGGTTGTACACGAAAGGCCAAAACCCAGAGTGTTTGAAAAGACGCTCGCGGAACAAAGGCGAGAAGGGAATTAATGAAAAAGGCTCTGTTAAACAGAACAAAAAAAGAAGTTTTTCGATAAGTGTTAGAAATTCGCCCTAAAATTGCGAAAGAATACAGCCCAGGGTGAGCGTGTGGTGCGTAACCCTGGGTACAATTTCTCCCAATTTTAAGCCCTAAGAGGTGATAGAGTAAAGACTATATCCGTACTTGTTCAAAAATAGGGTTTGCGGAATGGCAAACCCTACAGAATATATTATGTGAATCAGACGCACATGATTGAATACTGATCTGCCTATTTCCCAATCCAGATGGCAGGACGAAGACCAATGCCGTTTTCCGAAACGCCGATGCCAATGTCAGAATCAATTTCACCAGTGAAATAGACGTATGATGCTTGGAGCAAGGATTTCCCTGGCGTTCTTAAAAGCCAGAGAGTTGGACAATTGTCACCGTCGGTACATTTGGGATCTATATAAGCATTTTTGACATTCTTTGCGTATGTTGTTGGGATTGCTTTTCTAGCGTCTTCATCTTTAAAATAGGAATTAACTTCACTCAGACTGAGCAGAAAAATCTTATCAGTTGTATCTTCTCCGCCGATATCTTTGTCGGCGTTTGATACTGTTACAGATTTAATATGCTTACGTTCTTCATTCGAGAATGCTGTATTTATAAAATTATCTTTTGCGTAGTCGATAGATGCATTATTATTGCTTGCACCATATCCATTTAGCCATGAACGAAGCGTACTTTCTTTCCATGTTGCATTGAGTTGTGCAGAACTGCTGCCTGATTCTGGTTTAGTATGATAGGGAATGGCATCAATGACATATTGGGTAATCAGCAATATGCGGTTATCTTCGACTTTTAGAATTTTCCACTCGATGGGATGCTTATCCCCGACATCATTCATTTTTTGATATTGCCCGAAATATATGGTGTTTCCGACACTTGGATTGGCAACAAGCTGAGTATAGGTTACACAACTAACTCCATCCGATCCGATAAAAAACTTATTGCCTTCAGCGCATGGCTCGCATTCAGAATTATTTTTACATTTCGTATTGCCTGGACAATTTTCGACAATAGTATCAACCCCATAGTCGCAAATCGACAACTGACCGATGCCATTGTTAGTTTTACACGATAGGACGGAATTGGTGCAGGAACCGCATGCGAGCCCCGTGCTGTCGCATGAATAGCCTTTATCACATACGGTTGAGCTGATTTTGCCGTCAATACATGTTATCATTTGCCCCTTACGGTTTTCGTCGTTTTTACAAATTGCAGTTGTGGTATTTTTACATTCACCACAAACTGATTCACCTTTATCATTTAGTTTGCATGAAACATTAAAGCAGGATGATTTCATAACTGATGTAATTTGATCATCTGGTTCTTTAATATCAATCGTCGTCTCATCCTTAAACCACTTACCTTCTTTGCAGATTGCGATATAACCGATATCATTTTCATCATTGATACATTTGGTATCAACATCGTTTTTACAAACACCACAGGAATTTGATTCGGGGTCGCAAGAATGGGGAGTGCATGACACAACTTTGCCCCATTCACCATTAGTACATATCCTCATGCGGCCAAGCGCGGAAGGGGTATTAGTGCAGGTTGTGGCATCGTTTTTACAGTTTCCACAGTCCGTTTTGTCAATGTTACAGGAATTATTATTGTCACAATCTCGCTCTTTAATCCATTCCTTATTTGAGCATCTATAGATGGCACCACCTTCATCTGTATTAGCACATTTAGTTTGATCGTCCTGACAATCTATTTCCATACAAGTTGAAGCCTGGAGAATATGTTCGCTATCGCATTCGAGCGGTATACACTGACCTTTATCGCATGAAACGGCTTCACTGCCTTTTACATCGGCTTTTGAACAGGTTTTTTCATGTTCTCCACAGTTTGAATTGTCGTCCATTTCACACTGACCATTATATATATGATAGCCGTCGTCACAAAGCGTTGCTTCACATTTGGCAGAGGTTGCGTTGCATTCAGTTATTTTACTATGTTCAACTTTCGAGATGTCGCAAACGACGCCATGCGCACCGCAATTGAGGTTATCATTGAATTCACAAAAGACATCGTTATCAGATTCATACTGATGATGATCGGCTTTGCATACACACTTGCCTTCGACGCAGGCTTCTGATTCTTTACATTCTGTATGGCCTAAGCATTTTGAATCGGCTCCGCAGAATTTTGAGTCTGACATTGGGTCTATGCAAATCTCATTTTTATTATCATCGAGACATGTAGTATATTTATCACAATTTGGTGCACATTTTCCAAGAAGACACACTGTTCCTTCTTCACATTTTATACCGATTTTACCGCAGTTCTCTATATTGTCAAGTTCGCAGTCATTATTGCTTTGATTTGCGTGCCAGTTATCAGGACACTTGAATTCACATTTTCCAGCACTACATATATACCCTAGTTCACAAACTTCCCCCACAAAATTTTCGCTTCCTTGAGCAGAATCATTACAATGTCCCTTTGCGCCACAATGATTTAAATCAATTTCTGGATTTATGCAGTCATTGTCACATATTACCAAATTGCTGTCTGAACATTTGCATTCGCCGCCTTCGCAATATTGGTCTTTTTTACAAGCTGTTCCCTCAAAGTCATTACTTTCACGAGTGGAATTGTTACATTGTCCCTTTGCGCCACAATGCTTAACATCTTCATTAGGATTGACACAGACTTTATTGCACACCACTGTTTTGTCAACTGGACACTCGCATTTTCCGTTTGTACATTTTTGATCATCATTGCATTCCTTTCCTATGTAGTTTTCACTTCCCAAAGTGTTATTATTGCATAGTCCCGATGCGCCACAATGATTATCGTCTGTCAATGGGTCAATGCATCCTTTCTTGCAATATATATAATCACCATTACAACCTGTATGGCAGAATGTTGCCTTGTCGGCGTCGATAGAACAAAGCGGATAATCGGCAGGACAATAAGCATTTTTCTGGTATTGCTCATAATACTGATTTGTGATGTCTTCAAATGATTGCTGAAAACCAGCTGCATCCGAATAGTACTTTGCACCCTCACATTGTTCGCCATATTTCTGTGCTTCATCAAGCGCACAGCCAAATGTGAGAATAGATAATGCGACCAATAAAGATATTTTTCTGTTAATCATGATACTCCTCTGTGAATAATTAAAAAATTCTAACTCAAATGAGTTCGCCAAAATACCTGAATGGGCGAACTCAATAACGTATTTTTGATGTGTGCGTAGAACGCACTGCACCATTTTAGCCTAAAATTTAACTGCTTTTTGGCGGTGTTTCAAGTTGATTGTTGTGTGGCTCATATCCACGGTGGTTAAACATAGCCAGGTTTTAGTAAATTCCTCAGACCCTGTGATGTCAAATGCATTGAGAAAGCCGCCATTTCCGCAGGCGAGACGTCCGCGTCCCCAGGTAGGGCTGAATAGTGACAATCATATTGTCAATCTTAGTTGAAAAAGGAGGCTACGTATTGTGGAAATAGCCGCATAAGAGAGCTGTATGCGTGTGAAGTGCAAGTAGGCACGTGTCGTGACACGTGCCTGTGAATGCGCCTGTTTACATTATACCGTTTTCGAGGGTTCCGCTGTCGTGGCAGCGGAAGTGTTCAGGTCAGTTTGCGATTTTAAAAGAGCGGCTTTGACCACTTTTTTGGGGTCATGCACGAGGAGATCGACGGTCCAGACGACGAGGCCAAGGGCAATTACTGCGAGTCCGAGAAATGCGTCATTGAGCATATCGAGTGGTGCCGGGGTAAAATAGGATGCACTGGCTTCGACGTACTCAAATACGGCATCTACCAGCCACATGAGTGACGCACCCCAGAACATGAAACAGAGCGTCCGCGTGCGATAGATATCTTCGGGGGCATTTTTGTACCAAACGAAAGTCGAAATGACCGCCGCAAATACGGATAACAACAGTGTCATACCTATACTTTCTCCTGTGCAGCAATGGCCTTTGTTTCGAGGCGATGTACGACGGCTACCATGACGCCCCACACGGCAATGCAGAGCAAAAGCATGGCCACACCGGCCGTTGCCATTTCGTGAAGCATTTCAGAGGTGCTTTCTGGATCTGAGGTCGCCGTTAAAAACGGAAACCACGGAACAACTTCTCCATGCCAGATATGCTCAAATGCCAGAAGCAATGCGCCTCCGGACAACAGTTTTGTGAGCCACCCGAGCTTGGTCGAAAAAGGAATATGATTGTCTGTCTTTGTTTCACGTTTCTCCGCCTGTTTGTGGCAAATATGTGAAATCACAGCCCCAGTTGCTGGAACGATAAAGCACGCCATGGAAAGTCTCCTTTTAGATGTTCGATAGCCGACTTCTGTATGAAGTTGGCGTTCGTATTCACTAACATATTGATTAATAACACTATTTATTTCTTTTTATCGAAATAATCTGCT
>JAZODZ010000646.1:0-3950 GCA_045597285.1 Myxococcota bacterium | reverse complement strand
AATTTCGGAATTTAGTCCAATCCATGATTGTGGCTGTAAATACTAAAAAGTAAACAATTTTTGAGTAGGTAACGGGTGAGCATAGCGAACCCATACCCTCTCCCATTGGGAGAGGGTGCCGCATAGCGGCGGGTGAGGTCTGAATCGTTACCCCAATCACTCCTCTTCGTAAATGTTTACGTGGTTAAACATATAATTATTTGAACTGAGCATCCACTTTTTGCCTGAGGCCGTCTTGAGGTCTTTGATCCGGATGCTTTCTGTCAGATGATAAGGATATGTGTATTGAAAACTATCATTTGTATTTTTTGGTGTAAAATCATTCAATAGATAGAATCCTTGTTTGGTACTTGAATCGTCGACAAACAAGCCATTGATATGGATATTTTGTGGCATATAGCATTCATATCCAAAGTCGTGACTACCGGAATATGTGCCATAGAGAAGTGGCATCGCGATAAAAGGAACGAGCGGAATCCAGGTAGAATTCTCGATATAAATATCGCCACGCCAGGTTGATCCGTAATCATCTCTCAACGTAATAAAACTATAACTGTGCAATGATGAATCTTTTATCGTCAGCGTTCCCTCCCCGATGACCTCGAGACCTTTGTAACCGAGTTTTGTATTGAGGATGGAAACATCGACAACGCCCTGATGTGCATCGAACCGATTGAATTCGCAGTCTTTCATGGTAATGGTTTTGCAGAAATTCGAGCCCATTATCCCCCATCGCGTCATATCCATGATATCATTCGTCTGACTGCAATTCTCAATCGTGAGATTGATGATGCCGGTAGGCTGAAAATCATAAGATCCCATTAAATTCATCCCCGACGAACTCGAATCAGAATACGTCGCATGTGCTGTAAATATACTATTTTTTACCGTAATATCGGCGGCATAATGCATAGTTAAAAAGCCATTATACGGCGCACCGTGCGACAGTTCGCCTGTAATATCGTGATATAGACCATCCACGACGACATTGGAGCGATGAATGGCAATACCCCTTTGATAATAGTTATAGGCGGATTCGGCCTGATTAGCGATGGTTGTAAAATGTCCTCCCGTAATTGTCAGCGTATTTTCATCGACAGGATAGACATACGCCTCTGTCACAGCAAAATAATCCCATATAATGGGCGATGATTTATCGACATTTCCCGATTTATCGACAAGGATGATATCCATTTGTGGCGTACCGCCGTTCTGGTTCTCGCCATCGCGAATGTAACGTCTGGTGTTTGCATCGACAATCATCATCACGGCATCGTATGGCAGTTGGATATCGATGTGTTCCTGATGACGTGCAATGGGGGCAAATGGCTCACTCCCATTGACCGGTATTCCGGCGGCTATCAGCGCATAGGGTTGAATGGAAGGCGCAACGACAAAGATGTCATCACTTCTGTGGTCGATATCAATTTTTGAATCATCGATGACGAAAGAAGCCCCCGTCCAGTCGGTATTGGTTTGAATAATAACACTCTCACTGATATCACTGATGTAGTAAATGGCATTTTTGTCAGCTTTGACGGGTAATCCGTTCTCATTCGCATAACGATGCGCATCGATGATAGCCTGAATATCACTGGTTTTACCGTCCCCGACAGCGCCAAAGTCACTGTAATAGACATAGCCAGGTTCTTTCACTTCGGGGGGATTCTGGTCATACGGGGGATTCTGGTCATCCGGGGGATTCTGGTCGTCTGGGGGATTCTGGTTATCGTCGTTTGGCACTTGTGGCTGCTGATGATCCACATTCTGCTGCTGTTCCGTGTCAGGATCGGTTGTTTCCGCAGGTGTGTCGGTGACGTTGTCATTCGGAACGATATCGTCGGACTTATTCGAGTCATCCCTAGACTCGTCACATCCCATGAGAACGAGCGAAAACAGCAGTATGAACCAAATTCGATTAAACATAGATGATGACCTCCAGACGCGATATTTGCCATGGCAAACGCAGTTCTAAGTATACCCCCATATCGCAATCAATGGAACAAGCATTTAGCGACGGACAGTTTAACAATGCGGCGATAAGATAAGGCCCCTGGCTGGTGCGAAAAATGGCAGTAATTCGCAAAAACACGCCATTTTGCTTGTTTGCGCTCGCCTATTGACATACGGCGAGCCCGGTCGGCTATTGCATACGCCGACCGGCGTGCGCTATTGCATACGCGCAGCGCTTGTTCTCAGATTCGAATCCCATAGAGATTCAACAGAGTATCTTTTCACTCCAAACGGGATGACTTTCAACTGAGAGAGTTTATAATATAGGCATGTCACGGAACGAAAGAGCTTCTGTTAAACATGATAATTAATTATTTCTTTTCACTCCAAACGGGATGACTTTCATCTGAGAGAGTTTATAATACAAGCATATCACGGAACGAAAGTGCTTTGAAAGCACGACGGTTTGAACATGAAAATTGGTTATTTTGTTTCACTCCAAACGGGATGACTTTCATCTGAGAGAGTTTATAATACAAGCATATCACGGAACGAAAACACCAATATAGATACGAGATACTGATTCTGACAGTACCGAGTATCTATATTAAAGGTTATTTTGCAGACACTTGTCACCGTATGCTGTGACACAAAATAGTGTTTGCTCGCTTTGACAGTTGAATAGGAGAAAGCAGGAGGCGCGAAGCCTCGTTCGCCACCAGTCCGATCCCATGGAAAAGGGGCTTGAACCCTCTGGAGCCATGTTCTTCCTGGTGGCGAAAAGAAGGTGGTCTGGTTAAACTCTTGGTAGGTTAATAAAGGAGGTATAGCTATGACGAAATATTCTGATGCTTTTACAACCACTGGATTTGAGCTGGCTCATTCCATTGTTGGTGGGTTGGTTAAACTTTTAATCGGCTAAAAGGAGATAAACACATGACTCAAAAAACTTATTTTCCTTCAAGTGATCCTAAATTTAATTGTTGCGGTCCGTCATACATCTGGAATATTGCCAATTACTTAGAGCCTAACACAGAATGTACAGAGCAGACATGAACAGCAGCCTGTGACCATGAATGACAGAGGAGTGACATTAGTTTCTGGCTGTTCACCGGCTACGTTTGAACTTGTGATAAATGGCACCACACCGTACGAGTTTATGATGCAGGTTCTCAATTCAGAAAGGTATGCTGGTATTAGTGCATAATATAATTAATTGACAGTGTCACCCCATCAAAAGCTGCCATCTCCCTAGGCAATGAACACATTGCTCATGGATTCCAAATCGTTTTGTTGCATATTGCGTCTTCGTCCACTTTTTAATGTTGAGGCAAAAACATGAAACAAAAGCAGAGTACATATCACACACATTCGTTGCCATTCACTTTTGAAGTCGTCGTACTTCAAGATAACACAGCATATACGGTCTCACTGAATTGTCCCAAAGGGGGTAAATATAAGGCTGATTATTTCGGCCAATGCAATGATCCTAACTGCCTTTTAAATGAAGAAAGATACCACGGTGATTTTCAATGTTACTTTACCAAAGCCGGAATATATAGAATATCGTTATATGGGACATTTCCTGGCTTTCGATTTCACGATGTCAGGTTTATGGGAAGTCGTGCTGAGTTAATCAACAAATATAATAAGCTGGACAGTTTACTGCTAAAACATGTACAATATGTCAATGAATATATTGACAGAATTGAACGTGATTTCGACGATAAAACCGATTACAGCAGTGTCATTGATTATGCTGCTTATTTGTGGAATGTAACCGGTTGGGGAAAAAATTCATGGCTCAAAATGGACAATATGTTTGAGGGGTGCAAATATGTGGGCATTTCGGCTCTCGATGCACCTGATTTGAGAAATGTCACAAGTCTCGATAAGATGTTTTGCGGTTGCAAGTATTTTAATAGTTATATCAACCACTGGAACGTTTCACACATTCGGAGCATGAATGGAACGTTCAAAAATGCCTCATGTTTCAA
>JAZODZ010000645.1:0-4745 GCA_045597285.1 Myxococcota bacterium | reverse complement strand
CCAGTACCATCACTCATACACCCATTCTCACACGTCTCTTCTTCCCATTCAACGCCTTTGCAGACACTGCGTTTCGTGCCGACGCATTTCGACTGCCCCAAAGGACAAACGTTACATTGTGTCTCATCGTAGCAACCGTTATCACAGGTCGTTACCACCCATGTTCCACTTTCGCATATCTGTAGTTGGCTGTATTGGCACCTATGGTCACCTTCAGTACAGCTCGTCGGCTCAGAAACACACGCGTAAGTCCCAACATCGCAAATCGGCGTCGGGTCAGTGCAAGTCACATCGTTTTTCCATATTCCACTTTTACATTTTTGAACTTTTTTGCCTTTGCACCGTTTATCGCCTGTTTTACACTGATCACACTGCTTCGTCGATGCATTACATATTGGCGTTTCGGCATTACAAATTTCGCTATCGACCCATCTCCCAAATTCGCATGTCTGCAAAATACTGCCAGAGCATCGAACTGAGCCGTTTAAACATTCACCGCATTCAGACAGGGATTTGCACGAAACTGCTTCGTCATTCACTTTACATTCGACCCCTTCCTGATACGTACCATTATCACATTTTTTTAAACTGCCTTTCGCAGAACCATCATTTTTGCAACTATCGACATCGCATGTATTACAAACAGCTTTACCATTTGAATCCAGATGACACCCAAGCCCATCCTTACAGGAAGTCGTAACATATTCTCCACCTTTACAGACGTAATATTGATTGTTTTCACATTTTGTATCTTGTCCTGCATTGGTAAAGAGCTCACCATCATAACATTCGCCACAGCCATTGGAATCCTTGTTGCACGATACACCACCGGGACAAGGTATTTTTTCAGGCATCCCGCTCTTGCCCGTAAAAATGATTCCCCCAAAAACACAGACAATCCCAGAATGATTGCCAGTACAAGCATCATGTTCAGCTTCACAGTATTTTAAATTAGGTGTATCCGTCGGACATCCTATTCTATCATTTCCCCACAATCCATCCTCACAGACGACATACTCTGTCGGCGAAATACAACGACGTCTCAACGAGATAATGCCTTCATCACATTCCTTACACTGAGTTCCATTGGCACATGAACCGGCATATTTGCCACTCGTGTCAAGAACCGGGCATTTTATCCCCTCCTTGGCAAGTACGCCATCGACACAACGATAAATCATATCATTTTTACATATATCAGACGTACAGGGAGCGCACTCGGTTCCAGCTTCATTGCATCCAAAAGGACAATCCTTTGCTTCATCTTTATAGCCGGATTTATCGTCTTTGCAAAACCTCAGCGTGTTATCCTCACATTTGTTCGCTGTACATAGACCATCAATACATTCACCAGTTTTTTCATCGCATCCATATTTACATTGCTTATTTTCCCAATAGCCATCTGCCTGACAAACTCTTGATGTTTGCGCATCGACACATACAGGATGTTCTTTATCGCTACTGTAATTACAATTTCCTTCCAGCCCGCACCCCATCATCGAAACACAAATCACGCCAAGCAACAAGCTAATATTTCGCATATCCATCTCTCCCAACAAAAATTCTACCCCCTATTGGGCATGATAGCATTACGTCTCTATTTTAGCAATCGACAAAACACCCCTGCCGTGTACCTTGCCTTCTGCCTGATTCTACTATGGCATCAGTTTTCGCGTATCGCTCATGGTCGTCTCCTGTTCCTGCATCGCCAAAGGCGCAACTTCGGCGGCCCCCGATGAACCCCCAAACGCGCATTATAACACGGCACGGGACTGATGGCGAGCTCTACACTTCTTCCCTCTCGAACCGTTCAATCACGCAATCGTGTGCTTTTCGTTTGTTGTAGCTAATCCCTACTAATATCAGCTCGCCATAATAATCTTTTAATCGACCGGGATAATTATTATGATGAATTTGATCAATTGCTGCCTGGACATCATTCTTAAACTTTAATTCGATTACCATGGCGGGACTCTGTACGCCTTTTTTGGGCAATAATACAATATCGGCAAAGCCTTTGCCCGTCGGGAACTCGCGAACGACGAGATATTGATTTTCGGCATAAAAACACAACACAGATACGACACAGGCCAGGGCATTTTCATTATTATATGCCAGAACAGATGTCATATATTGATGCGTTTCTTCGACCATACGCGCAACAGTGGTATTATCTTCAGCGCAGATCGCTTCGATAAACCTCTGAGATCGCTGGAAAGGCTTAATTGCATCAGGCCAGGAACATTTCTTGAGTGCCGCACGAAACGCCATGCGCACCTCTTCATTAGGAATAAACACCTGAGATGTTGAGGCATCATAAGCCAAATAACCGATATGCGTAAGCAACGTAAAGCAATCGTCTTTGTATTTCGGAACAGTAAAAGAATTATCGTATGACGTCGTATCCACATTCACGCGGCCACCGCCAACCAGACACATCACGTCGTTATAAATACCGTCGAGATCGGCATTGATATAGTCCAGTAACGACTCAAAAGTATCGGTATTAGTCCAGTAGCTGCCATACTCTTGTTGCATCATCGCTTGTGCTAACGAACACGGATTATATACATGATGATGATGCGGAAGCATATATCCGTCGTACCACGCGGCAGCTTCGGCACGATCCATATTAAACTTTTCGCAAAGCATATCGACTTCTGACGATAAAAATCCCACAAAGGGTTCAAGCCTCAACGGTCGAAGCATGGTATATTCACGGAATTGATTCAACGACGATTGTGTCTTATATTTTTTTACTGGCAGAATGCCCGTGATATAGGCGAGCGCAATGACGTCATCCATATCTTCCTGCTTGAACAAATCGCGAAGAAAATGAATCCAGTCTTTCTGCAACGCCTCATCATTCGGACAATACCGAAAAACAGCATCCCATTCGTCGATCACGAAGACAAACTTTGCTCCAGTCTTCTCGTGAACTTTGATGAGTGCATTCACCAGCCGTAAGTCTTTCAGACCTGTGATATCTGACCATTTGGAACAGACTTCGTCGAGTACTGCACTCTCCATGCGGTCAATAAAGGTCTTCGGGTCATCCCCACACAAGAAAAATGCTTGCACATCCAGGCCGATCACGTCGTATTTATTGATATGCGCCTCATACAACGGATGTCGCGCAATCTCATAAGGCGCAAACAATTCATGCGAATCGCACGAATTGTCGTAGTAGGCCCGGATCGTCCGCGCAGCAACCGTCTTGCCGAATCGGCGTGCACGACTTACACAGACGAACCGGTCATCCGTGTCGATCCACTCGTTCAAAAAGCCAATAATCCCCGTCTTATCGACGTAGAGCTTCGCTTCACTAATTCGTTTAAACCCACGATTGCCCGGATTGAGAAACCTGCCCATTGCACCCTCCGCCACGGAAAAAGACCACATCCTTGTCCGAAATCCACCATAACTCGCCATGCGGCATAAAGCGAGGATTTTTTTGTGACTCCGTCAAACGAGCCAAATTAGCTCCCCCCTATAACTACTAAATAATCGCCCTAAAAGAGCGAAAGATGACAACCTACCAGGGAATCAAGGAAACCACACATCAACAGAAACTCGTAGGGCATCTACCGGGGGCTCCAACCCGACATCAAATGAATCCCATAAGCCGTGTGTTAGCGCACAGCGCTTACACACGGCAACTATTAAATTTCTAATTCAAATAAGAGCACGAATTAATATTACAAATATAAGTATTACATTGCACAATTGAACTCCAATTTACATTGTTATTAGCACAAGTAAACTTATATTCATTATCGCCAGATCGGATACAAATGGCCTTGTCACAATTTTTTACACAATCATGTTCATTACAACTATTACATTCAATAGATTTAAATTTTCCGCCGATACAAATTTGCGCAGCGTAATTTGATGTACAATTAATTTGTCCGTTCACACATTCATTACTCGAACCTACACATTCACCACTGTCACTGTCGCAAACTTCATTCTCAGAACAGCTATGTTCTACCCAAGTTCCTTTCTCACACCAACGAGCAAGATTAGAATTAACACATTCCTTCACATTATCTTGGCATTCATAACATACATTATTCTGACACCCGCCTGGACAAGATATACTTTCTCCCCATTCACCATTTTGTGTACATATTTTAGCATTATTGGTATAAGTACATTCGACACTTCCCGGTACACACTCACCACATTTCACACCCCCTGACTGATTAGTATAACAACCAAATTCGCATTGCGTCACTTCCCAAGAATTATCCTTGCAAGTCTTGAGATTAGAGTCCTCACATTCTTTAATTCCTGGATAACAATCTTTACATTGTGTCGAATCATAACACCCCCAAGGACAATTTTTTGACACCCAATTACCATCTTCACATGATTTCAAAATATTATCTTCACATATTTTCGTCCCTGAAGCACAATTGTTACATTGCCCACTAGCTATATTACAACCAAGATCACATGATTCATACTTTTCCCATTTACCATTTTCTGTACACAAATAAACTGCATCTTTCTCACATTTTTTTCCATTCGGAGTACATTCTGGATAACACCCTATTTCCTTATCACATCCGAACTCGCATTCTTTATTAAATATAAATTTACTTCCATCACATGCAAACAAATAATTGTCAATACATTTATTTTTTTTGAGACATACAAGTAAGCTGACCATTCACGCAACCATCAGAATTATGTAGCTTCAACACACTACTATCATTACAAACATAAACAAACTTATC
>JAZODZ010000644.1:0-7324 GCA_045597285.1 Myxococcota bacterium | reverse complement strand
TGCGCGGCATCTGCTGCAGCCTCTGCCGCTTCCGGAGCTGCCTGCCCCAGAATTGAGAAAAGCCATGGTGTTAAAAACATCGAGACTCCTTATTGTGTTAGCGCAAAATAGCGCAAATATGGAAAAGCGCCCATTCGCGCCCGTGTTTGCAGTTTGTGGCGCAAAACGCCATCATGCGAATATACACAAGATTCCCAATGAAAGTAACAACCATATTGCGCACAGAATGATTAGCACCTCAATGCCAGATCGTGATAGACACCCCCACCCGTGAAGAAGGCAAGATTCTTCAACGAAATTAAGGAGAGTCACGATCTCGTGGTAGACGAAAAAAAATATTGGCAGATGGCCCAAACAACGCTGAACAATGTGTTTCGGCTCACCGAATTCCGTGAGGGGCAGGAAGAAATCATACGTTCTGTTTTGTCCGGGCGAGACACGCTCGCCGTCATGCCGACTGGAAGCGGCAAAAGCCTGTGCTATCAGTTGCCGGGGCTCATTCTGCCCGGCATGACGCTCGTCATCAGTCCCCTCATTGCCCTCATGAAAGACCAGGTTGACTCGCTGCTGTCGCGAGGCATTTCTGCGGCAAACCTCAATTCCATGCTCAATTATGCCAAACAGCAGGAAATCTGCGAGCGCGTCGTCCGTGGCGAAATCAAGTTCCTTTTTGTCGCCCCCGAACGCATCCGAAACGCCTCCTTTCAGAACCTTCTCCATTCCGTTCCCATCGGCCTGCTTGCGGTCGATGAAGCCCACTGCATCAGCCAGTGGGGGCACGATTTCCGTCCCGATTACCGACGCCTGGGCGGCCTCCGAAAAGATCTCGACATGCCTGTCACGATCGCGCTCACGGCGACCGCGTCGCCCGAAGTCCAGCGCGACATCGTCGATCAGCTTTCGCTTCGCGATCCCAGCCAGCACATTCTCGGCTTTGATCGCCTCAATCTGCGTTTTGGCGTCGAAAAAATGCACACCGAAACCGAAAAGTTCGAATACGCGCTCGAATACGTCCGGCAACGCATCCAGCACAGAATGGGGTTCAAACGCCAGTACGCCGGCTGCGGCATTCTCTATGCCTCGACGATTAAACAGGCCGAAGCGGCAGGCGCTTATCTCAAAAAACACGGCATCCGCGCCGGTGTTTACCACGCGGGGCTTGCGCCCGCCGTCCGCACGCGAATCCAGGAACAGTTCATGAACGACGAGTTCCACTGCCTCATCGCCACGACGGCATTCGGCATGGGCGTCGACAAGCCCGATATCCGCTACGTTCTGCACCTCTCCATGAGCTCGTCCGTCGAAGCCTACACGCAGGAATCCGGCCGCGCCGGCCGCGACCGCAAACCCGCCGAATGCATGCTCCTCTATGCCGGCCGCGACGTCAAAATTCAGGAATTCTTCATCGACAACGGCTGTCCCGATCTCCCCATCTACCGAACGATTGCCGACGCCTTCGCCGCGCAGACAAAAACCGAAGATCCCCAGCCCGGTACGCGCCTTACGCTCGCTGAACTCATGGAAAACTTTGAACAGCGCGAAAGCACGCTCGTCGACACCGCCCTTCGCAAACTTCGCGCCCTTGATTATCTCGATACCTCGCCAGACGACTTAATTATTTGGCGAAAACCGCTCGAAAACGGCACCATTGTTCAGCTTGCAGAAGAAAGCCGCATCCAGAAAAAAGCCCTTCATCGTCAGCTTTCGAGCCTCGTCCGATACGTCTTTGACGACAATTGCCGAACCAAATTCATCCTCAAATACTTCGGAAGCCGCGAAGGAAAATCGTTCAAACGCTGTCATCACTGCGATTTGTGCAAAGCCATGCCCATCCGTCCTGAACAAGGAAAACCGGGCACATTCCCGCCCGAGCCGCTTCACTGGATTGTTCTCAAATATCTCTCCACGATCGCTCGCTGCCAGAACGCCCGTCTCCCCGTCAACAACCGTCAGGCCGCCGGAATCCTCACGGGAACGACTGGCGAGCCCGCTTTCTCGGGCATTTCGACATTCGGGACGATGGCCTATATGGATGCGGCCGAAATTCCCGTGCTCGGCGGCGTCATCCGCGAGGCCGGTCTCACGGAACAAAACTCACTCGCCTATATCCAGCTCACGCCCGAAGGCAAAAAATGCCTCGCGGCTAAAAATATGACGGATTTCCCCCCAACTCTTCAAAACTATCTTCATCTGCGATTTCCCCATGCTCCGCAAAAGGGAAACGCCTGGAGGCAATAAATGCGCGATACTGAAATGCGACAAATGCTCGCAAATGCTCGCCGGGTCGTCTTAAAAATCGGCAGCGCCGTTCTCACCAATCCATCCGACAAATCCCTCGACCGTGGCGTCTTTTGCCGCCTCATCGAAATGGTGGCCAAACTCCGCAACGATGGCCGCGATGTCATCATCGTCACGAGCGGCGCCATCGCGCTCGGTCGAAGCGTCATGGGCTGCAGCCGTCCCGATCGCGCCAAATCGCTCCCCACGCTTCAGGCGCTCGCCGCTATCGGCCAGTCCCTGCTGATGGATTATTACGAGCAGGAACTGCGCTACTACGGCCTTCACTGCGCACAAATTCTCCTCACCCGCGCCGATCTCGAAGACCGCACGCGCTTCCAAAACGCCCGTCGTTCTATCGAAGTCCTGCTCGAAATGGGCGTCATTCCCGTCATCAACGAAAACGATGCCGTCACGTGTGATCAGATTCGTTTCGGCGACAACGACACGCTCTCGGCCCGCGTCGCCGTCCTCAGCCGCGCCGATTTGCTCGTGATCATGAGCGACATCGATGCCGTCTACACCGGCAATCCCAAAAAGGATCCGAATGCCACGCGCATCGAATCGATCAACGCTTTCGACGAAAATCTCGACACATACGCAGGCGACAGCACGGGCGATGTCGGCACGGGCGGCATGATTACAAAGGTTTCCGCCGCTCGCCTGGCCGCTAAAATGGGCATTTCCACGCTCATACTCGCCGGAAAACGCCCCAAATTCGTCATGCAGGCGCTCAAAGGCAATATAATCGGCACGCTCCTCTACGCGTCGGAACACAGCCAGACGATGCACAAAGTATGGCTCGATTCGTTGCCAATCAAGGGCCGCATCGTGTGCGACGCCGGTGCCTGCGATGTCATTTCGCACCAGCGCCGAAGCCTCCTGCCCAAAGGCATTGTCCGCGTCGACGGGCGCTTCAGCGAAGGCGAAGCCGTCGAACTCGCCAGCGAAGCCGGCGACGTGTTCGCACGCGGCCTCAGCCTCTATAACGACGACGAAATCCGACGTATCGCCGGCCACCATTCCAGCGAAATCGAAGAAATACTGGGCTTCCACGTCAACGATGCCGTCGTCCACCGCGACGACATGAACCTGCTCTGATTGGCCTTATTTTTCTTGGGGCACGCCTATTTCATACGGCGTGCTTCGCGTGCCTATTGCATACGGCACGCGTTTCTTTTTTTCTGTGCCCCATTTCCCACTCCCCACTTCCCACTTCCCATGAACGCCATCATCCTGCGAATATCACGCGTCAAAGACACCGATGCCATCGTCGACTGGATCACGGACGAAGACCAAATCCTCACGACTTATGCGGCTCGCGTGCACTCTTCCTCCGCCTATCCCAACGGCCTGGAACTCATGAACGTCTACGAGATCGAGTATTCTCAAAGACCGACGCAGGACATGGGACGTCTCACTTCCGCCATCAGCGTCGAGCAGTTCACGCAAATCATCACCGATATGCCGGCCTACGCCTGTGCGTGTGCCGCCCTCGAAGCCGTCAGCGACGTCTGCCCCAAAGACAACACCGTCATTACACTCTTTCAAAATCTGCTCGCCACGCTCGCCGTTATGAACACGGCACACGAACTCGCTTCGACCGTGCTCGCCTGGTTTGAATGCTTCATGCTTAACCAAATCGGAGCCATGCCAAACCTCGATATGTGCGCCAATTGCGCCGAACCGCTCAAAAAAGCCTCGTGGTTCCAGCAGGAACTCGGCTTTCTTTGCCCCAAATGCGCCCAGCAGCAAACCAACATCGCGCCATTCGTGCTCGATGCCATACGAAAATTGCGCGATCAATCTATCCGAACGACCGTTCAAAATGCCCTCTCGCATCACGATGAATTGCAGCGCAAAAAAATCCTCACGCCAATCTTAAAATTCCTTACCGCAATACTCTGCGACAACAGCCCGATTAAACGCCTCAAAGCCCACAGATTTATGGCCGAAACCGCCCTCGGTTGCGTCGATTTTGTGCCGGAAATATGAGTTGATTATTTTCGTATTTGTCGAATTTGTTTGACTCAATTTTAATTAAGTCATTAGAATTGAGGTTCTAAATGCTTTCAAGATTGCCATGTGTTATAGTTCGAGACGGTCAAGGCTTGGTGTGCCCAGTGTTCGGTCAGTTCGCAGAGATCAGGGAGTTATCTGCTCATGGATGCCTTAAAGAATCGGGAATTTGACGGCAAGGTCAGAGTTGGTGACCGACGTTATCTCGCATTGCACCTTCGATGGAGGGGAAAGAATGCTCCAAAGGGATAAGGCGTCATTGCGCAAGGCCAGCCCCTATAATGCAGCTTTAACCCGTGAGCAGTTCTTGTTCTACGAGATGCGAACGACAGCCAAGCTGGTCTGCGAAGGGTGTGGCAATAAAGAAGTTGCGGATCGAATCGTCAAGGAAAACTTGTTCCAGTACCCAACCGAGAAATCTGTGCGGAAGATGGCACTTGCGTGTTTACGACGCTTGGAGTGTCTTGAGGATCAGTCTTTGGTCCAGGCACTGGCAACACAGCCCAGTAGCGTGTCGAAACAGATTTGCCTCTATGCCATGATGCGTCAGTACCGCATCGTCTGGGATTTCATGCTGACCGTCGTGGGCTCAAAGTACAGACTATTGGACACATCCTTTGGCAAGATTGACCTGAGTGCCTTTTTTATGCGCTTGCAGGAGCAGGATAACTGGGTTGCCACATGGAGCGAGAACACGATTACGAAGGTGAAGCAGGTACTGGCGAAGACACTTGTAGAGAATGAGTATCTGGACAATCTTGCTTCAGATCACCTGAATCCAGTGCTCATCAGTCCATTGTTGGAAAATGCCATCCGTACATCTGGGCAGGAAATTGTGCTTCCAGCCTTCAACTGCTTGAACTGAGGAGGGCTAGCGTATGAGCAATTTAATGGAACGCCTTGATAATCTCCGAGGGATGATACAGGAGTCGGAATTCCTGGAAGGCAAAGGGCTAAGCAACGAAGTAAACATCCGAATCTTCTGCTACGAGCCTAAGGATGAGATGGCTGTTCGTCACTTCACAGAAAAGCTGATGACAGACCAAAGCCTTACCTGCCATCTGATCGAGTACAACCTTTACCGAGTATTCCTCTCTATCTGCGATGAAAAGCGGATTACAGACCGAGTTGCCCAGCAGGAAGAGAAAAAGGGAACGCAGTTTGTGTTGGAGCAGATGAAACGCATAGCCAGCAATACAGCCTTTATTACCAAGATGCAGTATGAGCCACATAAGCTGGGGGATGTGATTTTGATTACCGGCGTTGGAGAGGCATTTCCGTTCATACGGGTACATGCTCTGTTGGATGCGATGCAGCCTTATTTTTCGGATGTTCCAGTATTAGTGATGTATCCTGGCACCTTTGATGGTCGTTATGTGAAACTCTTCGATAAACTCTCGCCCAATCCATATTATCGTGCTTTCAATGTGATTTAGCTGTTAGCTGTTAGCTGTTAGCTGTTAGAGGATAATCATGAAGACTCATAAGGAATTGATGGTATGGCAAAAAGCCATGGAACTTGTGAAAGAAGTGTATCGATTGGTAAGACTGCTTCCAAAGGAAGAACTCTATGCGTTATCAGACCAGATGCGGCGTGCTGTTGTTTCAATTCCTTCTAATATAGCTGAAGGTAATGCCAGAGAATCCGAAAAGGAATTTCTTCACTTCCTTTCCATTGCACAAGGTTCAAATGCGGAGATTGAAACACAGTTACTCATTTGTCGAGAACTTGGATATATCCAAGAGGATAACATTCATCTAGCATTCAAATTAAATGAAGAAGTTTCAAAGATGCTTCGAGCACTCATCAAAAAGCTAAAGCTAAAAGCTAAAAGCTAAAAGCTAAAAGCTAAAAGCTAAAAGCTAAAAGCTAAAAGCTAAAAAAGGAGCACCCCATGAAAATTCAATCCATGTTCAAAGACGACATCAACCGTAAAATCAACGGCGTTGTGAAGGTTGATCAGGACGAGAAGTCTGTGCTCGTTCAGGAATTGAGCGAGTACGTGATTACAAGAGAACTCAAAAAGCATTTCAATACATTCTTCAACAACTACGTGGATTCTTTTGGTGAGCCCACTGCCGATATTGGTGTCTGGATTTCAGGTTTTTTCGGAAGCGGTAAATCACACTTCCTGAAAATGCTCTCTTATCTGCTGGAAAACAGAGAAGTCGATGGCATAAAGACCGTGGAGCGATTTCGGGAAAAATTTACCGATGATCCTGCCATGTATATGCAGATTGACCGTGCTACCAAGGGTAAAACGGATACGATCCTGTTCAACATCGACATCGAAGGCTCCATCAACAAAGACAAGACGGCGGTGCTAAGAGTCTTCGCCAAGATGTTTTACAATTACCTTGGATTCTATGGTGAAGATCTGAAAGTCGCCAAGCTGGAGAAGTTCATTGATAAAAAGGGGAAAACCGAGGCGTTCCGAAGTGCTTTTGAACAAAGAAATGGGGAGTCATGGGTAAAAACCCGTTCGGATTTCGCATTCTGGGAAGATGATGTGGTGGCAACGCTCCAGGAAGTGCTCGGTATGAGCGAACAAGCCGCCAGCAACTGGTTCAATGGCACAGAAACCATAGAAACCTCGATTGCTCAACTCGTATCCGAAATCAAGGAGTATGTAGACAATAAGCCAAAAGACTTTCGACTTTTGTTCATGATCGATGAGGTTGGACAGTATGTCGGCGGTGACACAGATTTGCTAATCAACCTGCAGTCGCTTGTGGAGAAAATAGGCAGCGAGTGCATGGGCAAGGTCTGGGTGGTTTGCACCGGTCAAGAAGCCATTGACGAAATCATCAAAGCCCGTGAAAACGAGTTCTCACGCATTCAGGCACGTTTTAAGACCAGATTGTCTCTCTCATCTTCGTCTGCGGATGAGGTCATCCAGAAGCGTATCCTTCTGAAGACGGATGAGGCCGAGCACGATCTGGAGCAGGTCTATGCTGCCAACGATTCCGTGCTGCGGAACCTGTTCTCCTTCACCGATGCCATTTTGGACATCAAAGGCTATACCGG
>JAZODZ010000643.1:0-3754 GCA_045597285.1 Myxococcota bacterium | reverse complement strand
CTGCGAAGACGGCGATTGCGTTCCCGATCCGAATTACGTTCCCAAATGTGATCCGGAATGTGAATACGGCGAAGAATGCCTCGATGGAAAGTGCGTCACGCCTTCCGGAAAATGCACTCCCCCTTGTGGAGACAACGAAATCTGCATCGTAGACATTTGTGTCACGGGTTCGACATGCAATCCCAAATGCGGCGAACAGGAAATCTGCGTCAACGGCCTCTGTCTGGCCTCGAATCCTGAACAATGCCCCGAAACAATAGCCTGCGAATCCGGTATTTGCATCGACGGCAAATGCATTCACGAAACGATTTGCCCGGATGGATGCGACGATGGCCAGGTCTGTATGAACGGCACCTGTGTCGCAAGCGACGGAAGTGAATGTACTCCTGGATGTGGAGCCGGCGAAGTTTGCTTGCAAGGTCTCTGCGTTCGCGGCACGACTTGTACGCCTGACTGTCTAGACAACGAAGTCTGTATCAACGGATTATGCCTGAGCAAAGGTGAAAACAACTGCTATCCCCCATGTGGATCAACACAGGTTTGTGTCGACGGAATATGCGCCGAAACGAGCGAATGTGTCCCGCCATGTCGGCTCGGATATACCTGTTTTAACGGCGTTTGCCTCTCTTCCGACGGCGACTGCCAGGTTTCATGCGACACCGGCTACGCCAGTTTTGGACAAGACGAATCAGGCACATGCATCTGCAAACCGTCTCCAACATGTACCCCTCAATGTGAAAAAGGCGAAATCTGCATCAACGGCAATTGTATCGGAAGCACCTCGGATGAATGTGATAAGTGCGGAAGCAATCAAATATGCCTGAACGGAACATGCGTCAACAGCAGCAACTGCAATCCAGAATGCGGCATCGGCATGGTCTGCATCAACAACGAGTGCGTTTACGCATCCAGTGATCGCTGTAACCCTGAATGCTCCGGCAACGATGTTTGCGTCAACGGATTCTGCCAACCGCCGGACAGTGGAGATGTCACGTGCAATCCCACTTGCCCCAGCGACAAAGTTTGCAAAGACGGCTATTGCAGGGACAAAGACGACGGTTCATGCGAAACAGCCTGCAAAGATGGCAAAATATGCCGAAACGGAGCCTGCGTCGATGGAGACGACGGTTCATGCAGACCCGATTGCAAAGATGGATATTTCTGCCAGAAAGGCATTTGCATTCAGAGATGCACTACATCCGAAGGCATCCAATGCGGAAGCCTTTGCTGCGAAGGCAGCACCCCCGTCTGTGACAGCATCGAACAGACCTGTCTCGCCAATTGCTCCGACACGCAAAGCCGTTGCGGCGACGAGTTCTGCTGCGACAATGAAACAGAATTCTGCATCTACGGCGAATGCAAGCCTCGCAGTACACACAAGCCGTGTGAAAGCGCAAAAGACTGCCCGCTCGATGCCTATTGTGAAGCATCCGTCGGCCTGTGCATTAGCGAAGACGACGTACCCAAAGACTGCAAGCGTAACACGGAAACTTATCCGTTCGATGCCGAACTGCTTTGGAACTGGCCCAAAGATCTGACAAATGGAAGCGCCCCAGGAAAATCCAACTGGTACGATTCTGTCGATTCGTACAACGTTATGGCCACGCCTATCGTCATCAATCTTACGGACGACAACGGCGACGGAAAAATCAACGAAAACGACATTCCCGAAATCGTCTTTCCGACATTCCGAACCAAATCGCCGAACAGCCAGACGTGTATGTATTGCGGCGTTTCGTCGATTCGTGCCGTGACCACGACCGCCGATGGCAAACTCATCGAACTCGCCGCATCCAGCGAACTGTACCACGGTGAAGAAGATCTCGGTGCCGCCGACATCGACGGCGACGGAAACGTGGAAATCATTGCCGGCTCACCAAGCGAAATCCACGCGCTCAGGCTCGTCAAGGATTCTTCCTCCAAAACCGGCTACAGATGGGATACCCCCTATAAATTAAAAGTCAACTCATCAACCTCGCTCAGTGCCCTTCGCCCGTATGCCTCCCTTGCCGATCTCGAAGGCGACGGCGTCGTCGATATCATCACGGCTTATGGCGTCGCCATCATCAAAGACGGAGTAATGCAGTGGAAAAATGACAAGTGCCATGTGTCTCTTGGCAGCCACACCGCAGCCAATCTCGATGGCGATGAGCAGGGAACGCTTGAAATCATTGGCAGTGGTGCCATTTACGATGCCAACTGCAACAAGCTCACGACATCGGGAGGCGGTTTCGTCAGCGTGGCAGACCTGCTAAAAGACTCTAATGATGCCAAAGAAACGGGCGAACTCGTTCCGGAAATCGCCGTCGT
Organism: Myxococcota bacterium; assembly: GCA_045597285.1. GTDB lineage: Bacteria > Myxococcota_A > Bradymonadia > UBA4248 > UBA4248 > UBA4248. The sequence goes on along the minus strand of JAZODZ010000643.1, from coordinate 1,444 downwards.
CGGAGGCAGCACATTCTCGTTCTACAAAATTTATAAGAAAGACGGCGTGTGGAGTACCAAACAAATCTGGAAACAGGCACTGCCCGTCAACAAACAGCACCCAAGTTATAAGTCGGGCTGCAAAAACGGCACTGAAGGTCACTGCTTTGCCGCCGGCGGCCCCCCCGTCATCGCAGACTTTAACGGCGACGGAATTCCCGACGTTGGCGTCGCGACGCGCTATTATTACATCGTCTTCAGCAACGACGGCACCCCCAATGGCGGCCAGGTGCTTTGGGCCGACGGCGGAACCCAGGACGTTTCAAGCGCATGCACAGGCTCCAGCGTGTTCGATTTCCAGGGCGACGGCGTTGCCGAAATCCTCTATGCCGATGAGCTGAACCTCTACGTCTACGACGGAAACGGTACGACGGTCGATGCCGATAAAGACGGCTATAAAGATCCCGCCTTTATCATTGGACGCACGGAAGCAGACGCGCTCAAATTCATCCATTCGAGCGGCACGGCTTACGAATATCCCATCGTCGTCGACATGAACAACGACGGAAAATCTGAAATTATCCATTCATCAAATTACTATTCCGGTTTGATGAATTCCATGTCCAAGAAGAAAGGAACCGGCGTCAGCGTCTATAAAGACACGCAGAACCGATGGGTGCGTACGCGCCGCATCTGGAACCAGCACGACTATCACGTCACCAACATCAATGAAGACGGCACCGTGCCACTGCATGAAACGCCGAACTGGACGATGACCAATCTGAACAACTTCCGTCAGAACGTCCAGCCTTCTGCCATCAACGCAGCCCCGAACATGAAACCGAAAGTCCTTTCTTACGGCATCGGCGCATGTCCCGATTCCATCACGCTCGTGGCGCGTTTCAACAACATCGGCGGTCTGGGAACGACCGATCCGATTACCGTGACGTTCTATGCAAGGACGTCTGATAACCAGCAAATCGTGATCGGAAGCAAACAATTTGCAGCGACGCTCATTCCGGGCGCACCGGTTACCATTCCATTCGAATGGAAATTCACATCGCTCGACGGCATGGTCGCCTTCGATTCCTACAAGCAGATTCAAGTCTACTACGAAATCGACACGCCCGATGAAACCCATCCCGACGGCGTAATTATCGAATGCAAAGAAGACGACAACTTCAGCGACATGATTTCCGTGAGCTGCCCGCCCCCGAATATCAACTAACCTTCTTTGCCCCAATCGCCCCTATGCGCATGTCATAAACAAAACGCGCCGCATTGCGGCGCAACCGCCTGCGCCCCGTAGGGGCGCTTGATATTAGCCGTGGGTCTGGCGCGTAGCGCGTAACCCACGGAAACGAGGCACGGCGTATCGGCCACAGGCCGATAGCCGTGCCCCATCGTAGAGACGTGCGGTCCGCACGTCTCTCGTTCGCCGTATGCGCAACGCGCATAGGCGAAC
>JAZODZ010000642.1:0-3943 GCA_045597285.1 Myxococcota bacterium | reverse complement strand
TACGCCGCTATGTGCTCGCCCGGCATTGGGCACGTGTCACGTGCCTATGCCGGGTTCCGCGCATACGCGGGCGGTAGCCAATGCCTTGCATTTTTGAGGGGTTGTGATAGCCTGATTATGTGTGGCATTACCCACACTTTCTTTTTCTTTTCAAGAGGAATTAAGCCATGCTGAACGAAAAAGTCGCTTCACTCATCAACACACAGATCAACAAGGAACTTTATTCCGCCTATCTGTATTTGCAGTTCGCCAATCATTTTGCCGATGCTGGATTGAACGGGTTTGCTAACTGGTATACCATTCAGGCACAGGAAGAGCGCGATCACGCCATGTTGTTCCTGAAATATTTGCAGAACAATGATGGCAAGGTCACGCTGGGGGCCATCGATGCCCCGGATTCCAGTGACGAGACACACATGGATGTTCTCAAACACGGTTTGAAACACGAAGAATATGTTACATCGTTGATCAACTCGATTTATGAAGCTGCGCACAATGTTAAAGATTATCGCACGATGCAGTTTCTCGACTGGTTCGTGAAAGAGCAGGGCGAGGAGGAGATGAATGCCAACGACCTGATTAAAAAGATGGAGCTTTTCGGAAATGATTCCAGAGGGCTGTATCTTCTGAACCAGGAACTGGCAGCGAGAGTTTATTCGGCTCCTTCGCTCGTTCTTGACTAATATCGATTGACGTTGCTAAGCGAATGTATAGGCATCTCCCACATATACGGAATGGATATGTGGGAGAAATGATTGAAAATAGTCGTATTTTGCTCTGCATTATTGAGGTTTGAACATGAAAACACAGACAATCTATTGTTTCTTCACAGCTATACTCATTCTATTGATTCCACTCGCGACTTCATGTGATGAAGACTGCGATTACAATCACGATTATTGTACGTCGCTGGATGCCGAACATGGTGGTTCGGATCATGATAATAAGTCATCTTCTAAAACATGTTCCACTGCAAGAGACTGCCAATCGGGCTATGTATGCAGGGGAGGCATTTGTAAAAAGTCGTAAAAAAGCCTATTTTTTCTTGCAAACATTGGCTTTGCAAATATATCCAACTGCGCAGTCCCTCGCTTCGTAGCATCTTCTGACAGGCTTCTTCTCATAGACACAGATATTCTCTTCGCACGTCGCTGTTTCATTTTCATCTGGATAGCAGTCAGAATCGAAATAACATTCATCATAAAAACATCCCTGACTGCACAAAGAAATGATAATAATCATAATACTTGGAAACAGCTTATTCATATTTACTCCAGATGCACTGAATTCAACACATTCTATTTCGTGGTAAATCGTCGTCGTGAGTTTTCCATCTCTCCCAATGGGGTAGGGGAGAGATGAGCTTATAAACGATTATTTCAGAAAGGTTTTCAGCGTCGACTGAAATTAAAACTTATAGGGTTCTGGTACGATGCAGGAACCGCCTGGATCGCAAATCCGATTGTCGCCGCAGGAATCGGCCGTATTCTTGCCCTCACATGATGCAGAACATGGATATTCATGGCACATGATTTCTTCAGCGTGTATGCTTTTGCCATGATAGCAGAAACACCATTCGACTTCGTCACTGCAAAAAACGCCGTCTGCTTTATTTGCACAATATTTATCTTCCGTTTGTCCGCCGTCATCATCCTCACAGGCCACAAAAGCTACTGTTGCCATCGCGACTAATATGCTGGCAGAGAGAAGTTTTAAGAAGTTTTTCATAACAGTCTCCAAAAGAAATCACTAAAAAAGCTAATACGCGTCCGCACGCCTCTCATGTGGCCGTCTGTTCTGATAGCAAACGAGCTTAGGATTTGCAAGTCAGTTGTTTGGGGCTGGGAACCAGCGATGTATCTATACGGATCGGTATATTGCGCACACGGACTAATTTCAATCGACTCAATGGGGCAATGTATGCTATCATATCCCATTGCGGCATTCACCGTCGGCATCATGAATGCACGATGGGGGAACGCCATGCAGATCCCAAATACGGAACCGATATAAAGCATATAAATATAATAAACCAGCATTGAAGGAACGCATCATGAAACATTTATATTGGTTGTCAATCGCAGCATTAGTGCTTACCGCCGTTGGTTGCGATGATTCCAGTAGCAGTGAAGTGGACAGCGGTTTCAGCTTTGATTGCCAGGCAGGGACAGCAATATACTTTCCAAATGCGTGTCTGGAAAATGGCCGCCAATTTCCTCCAAACTATCGGCGTTCGTCCTACTATGTGGATTAATTACTAATCCATAATCTGAATATATATAAACATTGGTTATCCCCGCGCCCATTCCCCAATGGGCGTTCAAAATTCCGTGGAGGCATGGAGGAAGAGATATGGCAACTGGTTTTAAGCATCTCAATTCGACATTCAAATATATCATTCCCAAATTCTCGGGACGGCTTCCTTACGACGACTTTAGCATGGCCCAGCTTTGGTGCGTTAGCATTATGCTGTTGCCGCTGCTTTTCGCGCTTCCCGTCATTCCCTTTATGATAAATATGCCCACCCGTGAACTGGGCGGCACCCTTGCCTTTATAGTCGTCATCGTTGTGATTTTTTCTCTCTTCGGGGGAATCTCATGGCTCTCCCTCTGTGTGCGAAGACTCCACGACACGGGACGTTCCGGGCACTGGATGTGGCTGAGTTTTGTCAACTTCCTGTCGTTCATCCCGTTGTTCTTTACGCTCGGCGATTCCGTGGCCGACAATGAATTCGGCCCGGGAACGGGCAAGAGCGATAACAGGACGTTTGCCGATCTGAAAAAGGCGCTTCGAGACGTTTTCAAACCAGACGAAAACCGTCTGACCTATAAAGAGTTCGCCTTGTCGTGCTTTGTCCTCAGTTTCGCCTTCTATGTGGCATTTTTCATTCTGTATTTCGTTAGCGCTTTTGGCTTTATGCTTTTCAGCCTTACAAGCCTATCTCTCAGCTCCCCGGAAAGTATGAATAACATCATGAACGACCCTGGGTTGCTGACAGGACTCATTGTGATTGGCAGCATTTGGGCGATTGTCATCGCCTTTTTCACCATTCTGTTTGTCAGGCTATGCATTCTCAGGCTGCACGATACCGGGCGTTCCGGCTATACATTTCTCTGGTCTATCTTTCCGATCCTCGGCGTCTGCGTACCGCTCATTCTGATCTTTTGCGACACCGATGACGACAACCAGTGGGGGCCTGATAAGAGAAAACTAGTCGATTCCGATGATGAATTGGGGGAGACATCTGATTATTCATCCCATTACACATCCAATTTCTCGTCTCGTGACGAAATCGAGGAATAACATGAGTGCGGCGTATTGAGCGGTGATTGTCATAATAACGGATTTTAATATCGATATAAGTTGTGTTTGGAACCGCGAAATAGCCGCACCGGCAGGGCGTATGAAATAGCCCTGCCACCGGTGGCGTATGAAATAGCCACCGATACAAATATATTATAATTATTATTTTAGTTAGAATTATAACACATAATTATAAAGCATTCTCCAATCGATGCCTGCTTCCAGCCTCATTTCGATTAGCCCGCACAAACCTCTGATAGTGTCTGCATAGTTACGCATTTTTATCTTTTAATCAGAGGCTTAATGCCTTATCTTATTCGCCGTTTTTTAAGCCCGGAGTTCCGGTGCCTTTATCGAAGATGTTTTGTATGAAATTCCGAGTCACGACAATTGTATCCCTTCTGTTGATGCTGCTTGCCAATGGCTGTGCCGAAGGGAAAAAGCAGATGGTCATTCCGGCCTCGACGATCCCCGTGGATTATCAGGCGCAGAAAGCCGAGATGCAGCGGATTTTGGCCGAGGACTTTCCTGACCTCAAGCCGAACGAGCTCGAGGTCATCGACTCGATTCCACGGATGTTTTTTGTCAAGGCAGAAGCTCGCCATAGGGCCTACCTGATTAAGACAGAGACACAGAATAC
>JAZODZ010000641.1:0-8463 GCA_045597285.1 Myxococcota bacterium | reverse complement strand
CTGCTTGTAGCAAGCACGAATACTTGCTCAAACATCCGGCGCTGAATGAATTCGAACACGAACAGTTTAGACAGATTCTGAGCAAGCGCGTTGCACAAGCTAATTTGGAAGAGGCATTGGGCAATTTGTGCAAGTGGATTTACAAAGCAACCAAACGCCAAACCGTCATTTTGCTCGACGAATACGACGTGCCACTTCAAAAAGCCGCCATTCATGATATCCATCATCCGGGCGACAATTTGTTCGATAAAATAGTAAACCTCGTCGGAAACTTCATATCTTCAGGTTTTAAATCCAACGATTACCTGGCATACGGCATTATTGCGGGGTGTATGCGCGTGGCGAAGGAATCTATCTTTACAGGCATGAACAATCCCGGCGTGATCACCGTTGTCGATGAGATCCCCAATGAATACTGGGGATTTACACATGAAGAAGTCGCAGATATGCTCGCCTATTACGGTCTATCCGACAAAATGGATGCGCTTAAATATTGGTATGATGGATATTTATATAGTGGCCGTGAAGTGTTTAATCCATGGAGTTTGTTGAATGCCATTCGTGGGCTTGTGTATGGATACAGCGATGCCATACAATCGTATTGGGCCATGACGAGTAGCAATGATATCATTGACGAGATGATTGACAATAACCCTGGGGAGCGCGAGGAACTGGCAAGGCTCATGCGAGGAGAGACCAAATGGGTTCCCGTATACAAAGATTTATCGTATCGCGACTTGAAACAGACCCCGGATGCGATATGGAGTTTTTTATTATATACGGGATATTTAAAACCCGTTGAAATCAAAAAAGATGAAGATGATTTATTGATTGCGAAGGTTGCTGTTCCCAACAAGGAAATCTTGACCGTGATGAAATCATCGATGCAACAATGGTGGAGAAATATCAAATTATTGAATTTTAATTCACAGACATTGCTTCGCGCATTGATAACGGGCGATGTTTCTAATGCAGAACGGGAAATTCGGATCGTATTGAATGATAGTACGAGTGTGTTTGATTATAACGAAGCATTTTATCACGGAATGTTGATGGGATTGCTCGGAAATGTTGCGATTGTACGCTCGAACGATGAATACGGCGAAGGTCGCCCGGATATCGTGGCACTTGCAGAAGAAACGGGTGTTATAATAGAAGTGAAATGTGTGACGCCCAAAATGCTTCAACAAGTCAAGAAATCTTGTCCCAGTATGGATGAGGACGACCTCGTCGATGAGCTTTGCGAAATACAGTTGGATGAAGCACGGCAACAGATTATCAACCGGAAATATGCCCGTGCCGTGCTACGTCACGAACCCATCGCACGCACCGTCGTCGCGTATGCCGTGTGTTTCTGCAAAAAATGGTGTGTCATGCAAAAGGTCGATGTGGAATAACCGCCGCCCGCGTATCGCTTGCGATAGCGGGCGGCCAAGAGGGCGTATCGATTGCGGTAGAGACGCGCAGTCCGCACGTCTTTACCGCAATCGATAGCCCAACGCACGGCGTATCGGCCGTAGGCCGATAGCCGCCACATAGAAAACACGTCACCAGCCAGATTATTCGTCATTGGCTGATAGAGATGGCGATGGACGCTTTCTGATTGACATCGATGGCCGAAGACGCCGGCAACTTTGTATAGACATCGAGGATGCAATCGAGAATTTTGGGCGGCGGGACGATGCCGTTCCGGATGGATGCGACGGGATCGTGCATGACGCCTCTCGATGCGTGGCCGTAGATATCGCCGGTGAGTGGCTGTTCGAGGATGAGCGTGTAACTGCCGTTGAATTTGGTTGCCACGCAAGCTCGCACGTCTTTTTCGAACGTCTTTAGCGTTGCTCGCCAGGTCGAAACATCGGCACTCGGGACGCCTGTCAGTGCCACCGGGCCGATGGCGATTCGAGCCTTTTCGCGGCGGAATGAAAGAGAGACCGATTTGTCCTTGAACACTTTGCCGATATCGCCATCGATTTGCTTGAACCACGGCGCGAGTGCTTTGTGCCGCCCGGCTTCGGTAAAAAGCTGCTTGTATTGAATGGCACCGAGCAGCTTGACGAGGCTTTGTTCCCAGTCCCTTTCAAGACGAATGTCGTTGAAATAGGCTTCGAGTTCGGGATCGTCGTTTTCGAGCCAGAGAAACGGAATCCAGTGCAGTGTTTTGACCGAGGTTTCTCGCGTGTCGTTGTGATAATACCGAAGTACGGCATGGACGATGTCCGGATTGCCTTTGTTTTGGACGAGCAGATTCAGGCGCTGCAACTGATCGTATTGCTCGATTTTCCACAAAAGCTGGGCCGTTTCGCTGCCGTTTTCATTCATATTTGCGAGTACGGCCGAATGGATTTCATCCGAGAAAGCGTCGATAATGCGGCTTAAATAAATCAGTCTGAGCTTGTAGTCGGCATCGTGGTTCGACTGAAGTTTCCACGCAATGCGTTGTTTTGTCGCGCATTTTTTTACGTCACCAAGCCCGTGTTGATCCGTTTCACGGAGGCTGAGGTGATCCTGGTATTTTTCCAAAATGTCTTTAAAACAGGCATTGGCTTCGTCCGTCCAGGGATCGGCTTTTTTGGATTTGGTGACGATGAATGGATAGTAAGCGCTTACATCCTTGGCATCGCTGGCTTTCATTAGCGAATTGTCGTGCAGGACGTAAAAACCGGGGGGAAGTGCATTCGGAATATCGATAACGGCGAAACCGTCTTTGTCGTTGATGACCCGGACTTTGGATGGAATGGACTCAGCGGGAAGCCAGGCGGTATTGGAGTCGTCGACATCGGTAAACCAACTGTCCGAGTTAACGGCGACGCCTTTGAACATGGTAATTTGGAGCTGTGAGGCGCTGAGGCTTTTATCGAGTATGGTGAGCTGCTGGACATCTTGAGCGAGCAAGTTCCCGGTGGGCTGGCCGAACCCGAATCCGCGTTTTGCGTTCGTCGGCATGAGTAAAGCCAGCTCGCCTGATTTGATTTCTGTCCCTTTATCGCGAACGAAGACACCGGTGGTAGCAGGTTTTTCGATATCAATGCTGTTTTCGTTGGCGGATTCGGCCGATTTGGTGGCTGGCTCGTCGGTATTGGGTTTGGACGAGCAGCCGGCAATGAGAGCACATAACAGGCACAGATAAAGAAATCGTCTGGCTCTGGTTGACCAACATGGGGACGAGGAGAAGAAATAATTCAATCTCCGATTGGCCATCGGCGATTGCCAATCGGGATGAATGTTATGTTGCATACGTTTTTTGTGCATATCCACAGCCGTTAAACAGAGCGATTGGCTGTCGGACAACTTATTCGACGCCGGTATCAGTATCAGCTCTGACGTCCTGAGCCGGATTGCGAGCGATCCATTCCTTTTGCTTTGGCGTGCACTGAAGATCGCGGGCCTTCGGCGGTTCAAGTGCATATCGCACATAACGGTATGGATCTGCCAGAAAATAAACGAGTCCGTCGTCATCTACACGCACGGTAAAGTAATCGATAAAGACATCGAAACGATTTTTAAGGATGAAGCGTTTTGGCTGCAGGTCTTCGATATCCTTGGCGATTCTGTCTTTCCATTGGCCGTCGTATTGGAGGAGACGTTTGGCGAGTTCGAGCGGCTCCCAGACGCGCATACAGCCGTGGCTGAAGGCGCGGATGGGGTATTTGAACAAACCTTTTTGCGGGCTGTCGTGCAAGAACGTGCTGTGCGGATTGGGGAAGATAAACTTGACGCGTCCGAGGGCGTTGTTTTCACCGGGGAGCTGTCGAAGCACCGTGTGGCCTTTTTCCGTGTAGTATTCGAAGTTGTGGTCTTTGAGCCAGTTGGGGTCTGAATTAATCTTTTTGATATAATCTTCCTGTTCAATGCGAGGCGGCACGATCCAGTAGGGGTTATATTCGATGTAGAGCATTCTGGCGTGCTGAAGCGGGGTCGCATTCATGAAGTACCACTGTTTCGTCTGAGAATTGCAGCCTCTCTTGGCATTGCCCACGACGACAGGAAATCTGTACACCATTTGGTTGTCTCGCCAAACCTCGCCATGAAAATCGGGGACGTTGATGAAGATATAATAGGGGGATTCGATGATCTGGGTTTTATGCCACCGGCGCAGGTTTTCTTCGATCTGTTCAAGGCGTTTGACGCGGGGGGTATTGAGGCTTTCCCAGAACGAGTTCATAATGCCTTTGTTTTCGTCATAAGCGAGCTGGTGCGTGTCGTGATAGAGGCGAACGGCGGCGCGGATATCGCCGTCGTAGATGTCGGCACCTTCGGCAGTAAGTGCAGCCTCGGAGATGTCTCCGTGATAATACCCTTCGGCGGCGAGTCGTTTTTTGAGCGCGGGGATTCCCTTGTGAGGTTTTCCTTTTTTAAGGGACATGGTTGGAATGTCTTTCCAGTCCTCGAGCGCGGCGTAACGGTCGCGTGCTTCCATGAGTTTTTTGTAGGCGGGATGCGGCGGGTAGAGTGCATTGAGCAATGACTTGACATCGTGGGCGTCGGCAATGTGTTCTTTCTGTGCATTTGCGGCGGCTTTTTCCGCGGCGAGCGCGTCGCCGGCTTCGTCCAGTTCGTCGTCATTGATGTCGTCCGGATTGGCAGTTTCATCCGCATTCTGAGCGATTTCAGCGGGTTTGTCGTCGGCTTTGTCATCGCGGGCGGTCGGCGTGTCGAGGACGCGAACGAGCGATTCGAACCAGTTCTTCGTTCTTGCGACGGAAATGGCTTTGTAATTGGCATCCGTCGGGCGCTTTTCGACGATGGCTTTTTCCTCATCGGTCAGATGGGTCATGTTTTCGAATGCCATGGCCCGGGCAAACTGCATGGTGAGGTCGGCGGTTCGGACATCGACGAGAGCGGCTTGTTTGGCGGAAATCGCCGATTGTTTGGCGCAGTTCACGACTTCGTCATGCAGGCGCGTCATCGCGTTTTCGTCTTTAACGAGGTCGGCGACGAATTTCTTTACGGCCTGTGCATCGGTGTAGTCGACATCCTTTTCCATGAGCAAATCGACGAGTTTTGCACGCTCTTCGTCGGTAAACACGAAATCGTCATGGCTTCCCGGCGTCGAGTCCTGAAGGGCTTTCAGGGCTTCATTCCAGGGAGAAGCGTCGATTTTGGCGAGCCCGTGCGATGGCAGGCGCCGAAACTCCTCGATGATCGGGGCCATGACGGGGATGATGTCGTTGCCACTGACGAAGATGGGCGTGTATTGGCGTCCTTCGTAGATTTCCCGAAGATACGCACGATACTGGATGCTTTCTCCGATCTCTTTTGGCACGTCATCGCCGAGGAGAGCCTGAATTTCCTTCGTCAAGTCATCTGATTTGGCCAGTTTCATCGCATAATTGGCGAGATTTTCGGCATTGGCTTTGACGAAGCCTTCATAATTCGCTTTTTTCTGATCGACAGGTGCTTGCTGTGTTTCCTGCACGGGAGCGGGCTGAACCGCATTCGGCGTATTAGAGTTTTCGACGTTCTGTGGTGCGTTGCTGCACGAAGAAAATAACAGAATCAGCGAAAGGGGAACAATCCATCGTTTCATGTAAGGGGGCCTCCATGCCCGTAAAATCGTCGAAATGCGACGAAAACCTGTAACAGTTTGCTACATAAAGAGATTGAAGGCAAAAAAAGCGGGTATGGGGGTTGGAATGGCAAGCGGCGGCGTATGCCGACAGGCATAGCCGCCGCGGGCTCGCGTATGGCGCAGCCATAGCGAGCCCAAACAAAATATAAATAATTAATAATTGAGAAAATCATTGCTATGATACAGATGGGTGAAATGTGCCCGGAGGAAGAAATGAAAAGAGCGATATTTTTCATCACATTAAGTTTAATCATCGTTTCCGGATGTGAGAAAACCCAGGTAAAGGATTTGTGTCCGAATGATCCGTACAAGACGACGCCTGGGATTTGTGGATGCGGCAATGACGATGTGTACGATATCGTGCTGGGGCGTTATATATGCTCGGATCCGATTGATTTATGCCCGAATGATCCGGACAAGACGGAGCCTGGGATTTGTGGATGCGGCCGTTCGGATGAGGACTTGGATGGGAATGGTTTGGCGGATTGCGTCGATGAGAAGATCGACTTGTGTCCGGACGATCCGGACAAGAAGTTTCCGGGCGCGTGTGGATGCGGGGCGAAAGACATCATTGGTGAAGATGGGAGCGTGACGTGCCTTGAGGATGCGATTGATCTTTGCCCGGACGATCCGAACAAGAAGCTGCCTGGGATTTGTGGGTGCGGCATTTCGGACGATATTGAGCCCGACACGAACGTTCCGAAATGTATTTTTGACAAGATCGATTTGTGTCCGGACGATCCGGACAAGAAACTGCCTGGCGCGTGTGGCTGTGGCACGCCCGATGTGGATTCGAACAACAACACGATTCTGGATTGCAACGAGGCCGAAGTGGATTTGTGTCCCTACGATCCCGACAAGGCGCGACCGGGGAGTTGCGGCTGCGGCATGAAGGAGATCGTATGGGAAAACGTGTCGTTGTGTGATAATGCCGCGCTCGATTTGTGTCCGGACGACAAGGACAAGAAACGGCCGGGAGTTTGTGGCTGCGGCGTGCCCGATATCGATGACGATGGCGACACGATTCCGGATTGCCTGCGCGATGGCGAGGATTTATGTCCGGACAGTGAACTGAAAGTTTTGCCGGGCGTCTGTGGCTGCGGTGTGCCTGACGATGATTTGGACGAGGAGACCGGGGCACCGAAATGCGTCGCCGAAATTTTTGATTTCTGTCCGGATGACGCGAACAAGATGCGTCCCGGTGTGTGCGGCTGTGGCGTGTCCGATACGGATGACACGGATGGCGACACGATTCCGGATTGCAAGGATTTGTGTCCGGAAGATGAGGCCAAGCTGGATCCGGGGCTTTGTGGCTGCGGTATTCCCGATTCGGATGAAAATATTGCGGACTCGGATGGCGACGGCGTTCCGAACTGTCTCGATGCCTGTCCCGACAATCCGTGGAAATCGACGGATGACACGTGCGAATGCAATGCCCTGTTCTATACGCCGGTGGACGCGGAAACGGGGCTTTGTGCGCGGCTCATATCGAATGCGCAGGAGTTTATTGAATTTCGCGACAACTGGAACGACGGGACTTTGAGCGGGACGCAGAACCCGAGGGTCTTTCTCGTCGTCAATGATATCAATATCGGCGAAGTCATTACAAAAGACGACGCTTCTTCGTGGGTTGGGATTGGTACGGAAACGTATCCGTTCGATGGGATTCTCGTCGGATATCGGAAGGATTCGAGCAATTCCCAGGTCACTATCAGCGCGGAAAAGACGACGGGGAGCGTGACGGAGAAACTGACGCTTGGCAATTCTGAGGCGTCGAACGTGGCGTTGTTTGGATATACGCATGCGGCACGCATCGCCAATTTTAATCTTAAACTGACGGTAACCGGGGATGAAAAGGTTGCGGCACTCATCGCCAATGCCAGGGAAACGACGATTTCGAATGTCCAGCTTTCGGAGGGGACGGTGAGCGGACACAACCTTGTGGGTGGTGTCGTGGCGGAATATCTCGGTGGTGTCGTCAAGAACGTCAAGCTCAGGACTTCGAGTGTCAAGATTCGTGCAACGGGTGATTACGTCGGCGGACTGGCCGCTACGGCGGAAAACATCCAGGCAGGCAATGTCGGGATTTATGGCACGGTCACGGGGAAAGCCGTGGTTGGCGGTGTGGCCGGTATGGTGAAAACATCGATGTTGAGCAGCTGTTATTCGGAAGGGGCCATCGTTGGCGGAACGAATACGGGGGGAATTGCGGGGATTCTTCTCGCGCACGCATCGATTCTGAATTCTTATTCGATATCCAAAATCACGTGCCAGAATTCACCGTGTGCGTCTCTTGTTGCGACGATTGGGGATTTTTCGGCTGTCAAGAATTCCTATTCGACCGGACTGCTCGTCGACAACATTCCGGAGGTCACGGAACCGGAGGATCCGGAACCGGAAGAACCGGAACCGGGAGAACCGGAGGAACCGGAACCTGAGCCGATTGAAGTGCCGATTGCGACTTTGATAGCCTCGTTTGTGAGCGAGGATAACGTTATCGACAAGCTGTTTTATTGGCGAAATATGACGCCGCCTGCGCTTCCCGAAAAAGCCATCGAGATGAAGTATGTCAGCGAGCCAATTGGGTTTGCCTATTATTCCTTGATTCCGAAGCCGACGACATCGACATCATTGCTCGATGTATTGAATGGCAATCTGACTTGTTATGGGGACAATTCGTGCTCTTTGGAAGGTACGACGTGTTCGAGCTGGACGAATGCATCGAGGCTGATTCTTCGTGCCAATGGGACACAGATGACGGTGACGTTGCCGACCTTTAGCTTTTGATGTCGAAGTCCCCATCTCTAATGGAGATGGGGGCTTTTTTGTTTGTGGGGCCCGGCTATTTCATACGCCGGGCGCTCGGTGCTATTTCATACGCACCTCGAAAG
>JAZODZ010000640.1:0-41519 GCA_045597285.1 Myxococcota bacterium | reverse complement strand
GCCTACTGCCTACTGCCTCGTTTCGATAAAACCACGTAATTCAGAAACACTGTTACGGACTGATTTGTTACAGAATCTCGCCATGATTGGCATTAAAAGATTTGTAATGAAGCCAAATTCCGTCTAATCTGTACGAGGTATTGTGTGTGAGAAATGAGAAAAAACAATGAACAGGAGGCTGATATGGCTAAGGTACTCAGCGCGAAGGCGACGTCATTGGGGCAGATTCGTTCCAGCAGCATCAAAAAAGTCGAAAACACGTGTCCCCTCAAGCCGTCGGGAACACTGGACAACGGCAAGTCTAAGCAGGCCGATCCGATTGCCACGGCAACTGTGACCGCGGCATCCGCCAATGTCCGCAAGGGCCCGGGAGCCAATTACGAGCGCATCGGCGGCGTGACCAAGGGAAAGACCATCCAGATTTACGAAGACCTCGGCGACTGGCTTAAAATCAGCTATGCCACCGATTATGGCTATATCAGCAAGGCCTGCACCGACTACACGGGCAAGACACAGGAACCGACGACGCCAACACAGCCAGAAACTCCTGCCACCGAAACCAAAACCGGCACCGTCGTCAATGTCACGTCTTACCTGAATGTCCGCGATGGCGTCGGCACTTCCGGCACAAACGTCATCGGCAAGCTCTATGGTGGCGATTCCGTCACGATCATCGGCGAAAAGAATGGTTGGTACCAAATCCAATACGGAAGCGGTACGGGCTGGGTATGCGGCGATTATATCAAGGTGGGCGGCGGCAGCACAACCGATCCCGGCCAAAACACGCAGAATCCCGAAACGCCGTCATCGGCAGACAGCTCCGCACCGGCAGGCGCCACTTATACCGGTAACGAAACCATCAAGAAAGGCTCAAGCAACAAAGAAGCGGTCAAGACGTTGCAGCTCTACCTCAACAAATACCTCGCTTCTTCCGGTGTATCGGCAATGACAGTCGATTCGAGTTTCGGCAACACGACGTGGAAATATCTGATGTATTACCAGTATTCCCGGAACATCTGCGATTCCGGCGGCAAAATCGATGTCGACGGCATTTGCGGCCCTGCCACCTGGAAGGCCATTCGTTCCGGTGCCCCCGTCGTTTACGACATTCGCGAACCCATTCCTTTCGCCAGCGGCAAAAAACTCAATGAAAACTGCACGACGAAACTCAGCTGCGGCGGCGCGATGTGCCCAAGCGCGGCGGCTCAATTCGAAAAACTGATTACGGCTGCCAAAGCGGCCGGCCATACGATCAAGGCATCGAGCACGTTCCGCGGCATGACCGATATGGGAACGACAAAGGGTATCGGTTCAAACGGCAGCGGCCAGATCGAGCTCTATATCTACTGGAATGCAAATACTTCCTATGCCGCAAAACCCGGTTACAGCAACCACCAGAGCGGAAAGGCTATCGATATTTCCGGCATCAAGCGCGACAACGATACATCCCCGCTCTACAAATGGCTCTGCAACAACGCCAAGACCTATAAATTCTCGGGCTACAGCAAGGAATGCTGGCACTGGAACTACATCGGTTAATGCCAGACGTTTTGCCACTCAATCCCCCTCTCCGACAGAGAGGGGGACTTGAATGCTACTTGAACATGTCGAGATCGAGATCGGGATGAATCAATGGATCGTCGAGCTGTTCATCGACCGAGTCCTGAAGCTCCGTCAGCTTATCCGACAGCGCCGTGTGCGTGGTTTCCATCAGAACCTGCGTCGTCTTCTTCAAGTCGCTCAGGCGGCTGCGCTGTTCGATCTTCATATCCCGCAATGCCTTCATGATCTTGCGCTGATTTTCCTGGATTTCCGAAAGCTGCGTCTGAATCGTGAGCATCGCGTCGATGAGCGTCTGGGCATTCCCCATGGCATTCGGGTTCATCAGAACGGACAGAATTGACGATACGTTATCGGGCATTTTTCTCTCCTTCTTTGACGCTCTTCCACACGCTTTCGAGCTCTTCCTGTGTCAGCTCGGAGGGTGTTCGTCCGGATTGCTGGATGATGGTTTCGAGTGAGCGGAAACGCCGCTCAAATTTATCGACGCCCGCGTGAAATGCGCGGTCTGAATCGATGTGCATCTTTCGGTTGAAATTGATGAGCGCAAAGAAAAAATCCCCGACCTCTTCCGCAACATGCGCGATGCCGTCGCAGTTCTGAACGGCCTCGCGGATTTCGTCGAGTTCTTCCTGCAGCTTGTCGATGACATCTTCGGGCGTATTCCAGTCGAAGCCGACCGAAGCCGCCTCGACCGAAATGTCAAATGCCCGTTCTGCCACAGTCTTAGGTTTCATGGTTGATCATGAGAGGCGGCTGTCCAGTCTGGATAATCACGTCGCGCCACAAGTCGCCGTCGGGATCGATGACGTTGCGCCGCCCAATCGAGAGCTTGATGGGCACGTGGACATAGCGGTCGTGGACCATCGACATCAGGACGCCCGTCTTTCCGCACATCGCCGCATGTACGGCATTCGCCCCCAGCCGTGAGCAGTAAATCGAGTCGTTAGGATTCGCCTCGCTGCCGCGGATGATATAGCTCGGATCGATGTATTTCAGGTTGATCGTCACGCCGTCGCGTTTGGCCAGTTCACCGATTCTATTTTTAAGGAAAACGCCGATGTCGTTCAAAACCTTGTTACCCGAGGCATCGACCGCATTCGAGGCCTTGAGCAGGTTCTGACCGGCACCCTCGGCGACGAGAATCACCGCATGATGGCGTGATGCCAGGCGTTTTTTCAGGTTTTCCCAAAGGCCGTTCGGCCCTTCGAGCTCAAACGGGACTTCCGGAATCAGCACGTAGTTGACGTCGTTCGATGCCAGTGCCGTGTTCGCCGCAATAAATCCGGATTCGCGCCCCATGACCTTGACGAGCCCGATCCCGTTGATGGCTCCGCGAGCCTCGGTGTGTGCCGCATCCACGACGCGAACGGCCTGCGATACCGCCGTCTCAAATCCAAACGAGCGCTGGATAAAGCTCAAGTCGTTGTCGATCGTCTTGGGAATGCCGATGACGGACAGCTTGCGCCCTCGGCGCGTCGCCTCTTCATAAATCTTATAGGCACCGTGCTGCGTGCCGTCCCCGCCAATCGTGAACAGGATGTTCAGGTTCATCTGCTCGATGGCATCGACGATGGCGATCGTGTCCGCCCCGCCGCGCGAAGAACCGAGCACGGTTCCGCCATGCTGGTGGATATACGATACCAACGTCGGCGTCAGTTTTACCGGCTCATAGCCGTATTGTGGCAGAAATCCGCAGTAACCGAAAGGAATGCCGAGGATGTTCTTGACGCCGTACTGGTACCACAGCGTCATGACGAGCGATCGGATCACGTCGTTCAGGCCCGGACACAGGCCGCCACAAGTCACGACGCCCGCACACACTTTTTTCGGGTCAAAAAAGATCTTTTCACGCGGCCCGGCCTTTTCCATCAGCTGTTCGCGGACAAATGCCGCGTTCACAGTCGTGCCGTCGGCCTCGAGTTTCTGGTCGATATTGTAAATAATCTTGTCGTTGTCATCGACATAGTTGGCAACGAGATCGTTCATTCGGGTCGAAAGATGGACCGGTGACGAAATCTTGCACGGCCCCAGCGATTCGATGCTGAAATCGATTGTTTCGGACATTTTTTCTCACTTTGAAATGAAGGTTGAGGAAAACCGATCCGTGATCGGCAGCAACCATTCATAGCCCTAAATCGTTCATTTGCAAAACGTGTTTTTTGTTTTGTGCCGGGCTATTGGCATACGCCCGGCACGCGGCGCTATTGCATACGCGCCGCCTCGCTGTACGCGCCTCCCGGCACGCCGTATCCAAAATCAAAAATCCTCAGGAATGGCGGTACTTTCCTGCGCAGCTTCCTGCTCCTCACGGATCGCCTGCTTGATGTGGCGGCCAACCGAGAGCACGAGTTCCCGGATGCCTCCGTGCGTCTGGCAGCTGATGGCATGAAACTCATATCCCATCTCTGTGAATGCCTCGCGGAGTCGTTCTTTTTCCGCTTCCACCCACGGTTCGTCGCACTTGCTCAGAACGACGATCTGTTTTTTGTCCGCGAGTTCTGCACTGAACGATTTGAGTTCCTCGTTCAGCTTCTTGAAATCTTCGATGGGATCGCGATCCGTCTCGGCCCCTTCGAGCTGGCACGTCACCTCGACGAGATGGATTAAAATGCGCGTTCTTTCGAGGTGTTTGAGAAAATCGAGCCCCAGGCCTTTTCCTTCGCTGGCACCGACGATCAGTCCCGGGACATCGGCGATGATAAAGGCAAAATCTTCCGTCACGGGCACGACGCCGAGATGCGGGATGAGCGTCGTGAACGGGTAATCGGCAATTTTCGGCTTCGCATTCGATACCGTCGATATGAATGTGGACTTGCCGACGCTAGGAAAACCAAGCAAACCGACATCGGCCAGCAGCTTCATCTCGAGGCGAAGGACTTTAAATTCGCCCTTGCGGCCGCGTTCGGCGAGATGCGGGGAACGGTTCGTTGCGGTCGCAAAGTGCGGATTGCCACGGCCGCCGCGGCCGCCTTTGCACACAATCACGCGCTGGCCATGCGCCGTGATGTCGCCGAGATTCTCTTCCGTCTCTGCATCAAAAATCAGCGTCCCCACGGGAACTTTCACAATGCAGTCGTCCCCATTCTTGCCGTGCATCTTGTTCTTGCCGCCGGGAATTCCGTTCTTGGCGTGCCAGAAGCGCTTGTAACGGAGATGGCTCAGCGTCGTAAATCCATCATCCCCTTCCAGAATGACATCGCCGCCCTTGCCGCCGTCGCCGCCATTGGGGCCGCCCTGAGGCACATACATCTCGCGCCGGAATGTCGCGGCACCGTCACCGCCTTTTCCTGCCGTGGCTTCTATCTTAATTTCATCAACGAATCGCATGGATACCTCTGGTTCGTACTCTACCCCTCTCCCACGAGCGGCCTGATTTTGATCCCTGTTTGGACACAAAAAAACACAAAAAGTAACGCGCCAGCGCGAAACTTTTTGTGTTTAAAATCTCATCATTCAGATGGAAAAACTCCTCGGAACGATATTAACCTTCGGCAATGGGAAGAACGCTGACGCGTTTCAGACCACGACCGTATGTTTCGAAGCTGACGACACCATCGACGAGCGCAAAGAGCGTCCAGTCACGGCCGACGCCAACATTTTTGCCCGGATGAATCTGCGTGCCACGCTGACGAACGATGATGTTGCCGGCACGGCAACCCTGACCACCATAAAGTTTCACGCCGCGGTACTGCGGATTGCTGTCACGACCGTTACGGCTGGAACCTTGACCTTTCTTATGAGCCATTGTTTACTCTCCTACGCATTACAGAGAAATGCGGACTTCCGTATAGGCCTGACGATGACCCTTCTTACGGGAATAGTTTTTCGGACGGAATTTATACACGATAACTTTGCGAGCACGTGCATGACGAACGACTGTACCAGTCACGTTTGCATCTTCGATAACGGGCTGACCAATACGAAGAGTTTCGCCTTCGCCAATGGCGAGGACTTCAAATTTAACAGAGGAGCCAACTTCGGCATCCAGGGATTCAACGCGCAGAACATCGTCCTGTGCAACGCGATACTGCTTACCACCTGTGCGAATCACAGCGTACATTTCTTAACCTCAAAAATCTGGAACAAAATACCTGCCCGCGCAGGCCGAATTGAAGGACACAACTTTTTTGCGCCCCGAAAAGACGGCGCTTACTACACTCAGTCTCATGCAAAAGTCAAGTTTTTTGTTAAATCTTTGTAATCTTAAGGTAACTGTTCGTAACTATTCAGCTTTTGGCAACTAGCCCCCGGCAACGCCGAGAAAACATGCGTTTTGCATGGAAAAAAACTACGGGGTTAATGTTAATAATGTGTATGGATTCCCTCGATCCCCCGGTAAGCAATACGCGCCAACCGAGGACTACAAAGCGTGAAGCCCTACTGGCTTCGTTGTCGCATGACTTTGCGTATGCCATGCGGGTCTAATTGCTAATTGCTAATTCCTAAACTCCATCAATAAATATTTATTGGGCACTTCCCGGCGATTATGGTATTTTAGACGCTTGTGCGTCCATTTGGGCGGTTTTTTACTTTGTTAAATGGCGAGGTGGCTATGGCTCGTGTCGTATATCGCGACGAGAATTATCAGAACTTTTATGTCGATGTAAACGATCAGCAGCCGGAGGTTACGATCGGTCGCAATACCGGTAATATGGTGGTGATTCCTGCAAAATCGCTTTCCCGGTATCATGCAAAAATTATTTATCAGAATAGCCATTACTTCCTGATCGATCTCAAAAGCTCCAACGGCAGCTATGTCAATAATCAGCGCGTTTCGCAGCAGGAAATTCATCCTGGTGACAAACTGCGTTTTGGTGAAATCGTTGTCGACTTTGTAGATGACGGGCGCGGATCGCTCGCTCCTGCCGGTGCGGGACTTGTCAATGGCGTGAATATGTCTTCATCCATGCCAATGCCGCCTGCCGCGCCGATGCCACCACAGCGTCCGATGGCTCCTCCGCAGATGCCTGCGACCATGAGCGGCATAGCCGCTTCACCTGCCGGAATGCCGCCGCGTGCACCAAATCCCCCAGCGGCAAAACTCGCAGCGCCAAAACTTCAGATGTTCAGTCCCAACCTGTCGAACTCTTCGGTCGGGCCCGATCTGAGAAGCGTCAGTATGCGCCCCATCTCCTCTGGTGGTACTTATCGGCCTACGATGCCGAATCAACCGGCTTTTGATGAGGACATGGCTAAAGTGGCCATGGAGCAGATGGCCGCTCAGTCGGCAGAACAGTCTGCTTCCCCCATCGCTTCCACGATGACCAATGGGCTTTCTCCCGAAGCGGCACCGAGAACTTTTACGCCTGGTTCAATGGGACTTCGTCCCCCTGTCAATCAACGTAGCATGGTCGCGCCACCTTCACGTGCGCCGTTGCCTGCGGGCCCCGATTCTGCCGAAGCGCCTTCAACATTTAATCCTGGATCCATGGGCGGCCAGAGACCACAGGAACGCGTGCGGATGTCCGATTTGGCTTCGCCTGTCGGCATGAATGGTGTTGCCAATGCAGCCGCAGCCCCTCTCAGCTTCAATCCCAACGGCATGGGGCCTGGCTCTGCTATGCCGGTTGCGCCCACGCCCATGCAGACTGTAGCCAGACCTTCCGGCTACAATAATAGTGTCGCCGTCGTCACGACGCCGTCCAGTCCAGCGGGAATGCCGAACATGATGCCAGGAATGCCCGGGATGCCCGCTCAGGTTGCCCCGGTTTCCATGCCGTCGGGCCAGGCTTTTGAACCCGTCAGTGCAGAACCTGCCATCCCCGAACCCGTTGTGCCGCAAGAAGTTCAGCCTCAACTTGACAACCGTGATGTCGCTTATAGTGAACCGGAAGCCATACAAACTCCCGATCCAAATCCGGCCGAAGCCGAAAAGAATGATAAAAATGATAGTATCGATAAACTGGATGCAATACCGGCAGCTTCAGATCGCAGAGCTTCGTTAGGCAATGCCCGCAGAGCTGGCCGTCCCGGTATGCATGGACGTGGAGAGGCGGCATCTTCGGCATCTTCCTCACAACAGAGTCCGTCCGTCCCCGTCGCATCCGCGCCAGTTGCCTCAGGTTACAATCGCGCTGTCGGTGGCCGGGGAATGCCCTCCGGCAGAGCGCGTTTCGCGCCAAGACAAGACTCTTCCGATGTCGCATCCGATGTCTCAAGACAGGTCTCTTCCGGTTCTACCCCCGTCGTCCAGAGAGGGTCTTCGGCTTCTATTCCTGCTGTCGAAAAGATTCCGGCAGATGATCAGGCTGTTGCCGAACTCGATGAAAAAGTCGCATCCGAAGTCCCGGCCGCCGATGAAAATGTCTCCAATGACATCGCCCAAAGTGAAGCCGTCGAGTATAACGCCAATGTCCCGATGGATTCCGAAGCTCCGAAAGCCAATGCTGAAGCGGTTTCGGAAGACGTCAAGCCAGATGTCCCGGTTGAAAACAATGTCGCCAGCAACGAAGTCCATGTCGTGGACGATGCTTTCCAAAATGCACCGGGCAAATCTGAAATCATCGAGCTTCCCGATGTCGATAGCTTTGAAGAGGAAGAGAATAAGGATGAGGCACCGCTTTCATCCGTCTCCTCGGCTGAACTCGATAAACTTCGCGAACAACTCGCCGATGTCCGCGAACAACTCGAAGAATCACAGCAGACTGTCGAAATTCTCAATGGCGCTATGGCTCAATTGAAAGAACATCATGCCGCCGAAATCGACAAACTTAAAGAGGCACATCAAAAGGAAATCGACGAACTCAAAGAGGCGCACCTCACCGAACTGGCAGAACAACGCGATGAAATCGAGGCGAATTATGAAAAAGCCAACATCGAGATGAATTCGCTTCAGATCGAAAATGAATGCGTTGCTTCAGAACTCGCCCAGCTCAAGAAGAAACTCGAGGAAATCAACAAAGCCGGCGATCAGGCTTTGATGTTCATCCCCAAATGGTCATCGAGGTTTGAGGCACTCGTCCAGTACGCCAAGGCCATGGAACGCGCCGTGGATAAATTAAAACTCGACGTGGTGGAACCCAAGACATTCGAATATGTCCGATCTATGAGCGATATGATTCGGTTCTGTGCCGATGATTTGAAGAAATTGGATAAGTAAAGGCTTAATAAATATGGGTTGGCTGTCGTTGCTTGACAGCCTTTTCTGCAACGTCTCACGAAAGGTGGTGAAATGAAAAAATTCTATGTCTGCAAACACTGTGGAAATCTCATTGGAATGGTTCATGATTCTGGTGTCGTGCCCGTATGCTGTGGCGAATCAATGACTGAAATCGTTGCAAATACTGTCGAAGCCAGCCGTGAAAAACACCTTCCCGTCGTTTCTGTCGAAGAACACGAACGCGCTGTCCGCCTGACAGTGAACGTCGGAAGCGTCGATCATCCGATGACCGAAGCACATTTGATCGAATGGGTCTTTGTCGAGACAGAGAAAGGCGGTCAGCGACATGCCTTCAAAGCCGGTGACAAACCCGAAACCGTTTTTATCGTCGATAAAACCGACAAAGCCGTTGCCGTTTACGCCTATTGCAATCTGCACGGCCTCTGGAAAACCGTTCTGTAATCCATTTCGATGACAAAAAAGCCCCGGTGCCGGGGCTTTTTTTGTCGTCATAGACCCCCTGACGATTTAGCATACCTCGATGTTTTTGTTTTCGCCAACGGACAAGCAAAAACACTAAAATCATCAGGGGGCGCGTATGCCGTAGGCATAGCGCACCCTCGCACGGCGTATCGGCAACGCCGATAGCCGTGCCCCAAAAATATTATAAATATATTAATAATTTTTCGGATTATATACGAGATTCTTTAATGTCGTTTCCGATTCTATAGTTTCGGACCATTCATAATTATCAAGATTTTTATATATTTCTTCCGGAACACGCGTTCGCAGAATCAGGTTGCGGTGTTCGCGTTCTTTTTCCCAATCGCCGATGGGATCGTCATCCATGCCGAAAAACTTGCGGGTAGCGGCATATTCCCAGGCTGTATAACCCATCGTGCCCTTGGCAACATTCATATCGAGGTTCGTGATATAAATAGAGATAATGCCTTTGCCCTCGTGAACGATTTCAAATACACGCGTCTGTGACGGGAAATCGACGACGGAAGCCAACATGACTTCCCAATATCCACGCTCGCCCTGAACATACAGATTCGAATCGTTGTAATGACCGTGTCCCGTAATATGCAGAATGACGCCGGGATACGACGCAAGCAGTTCCTGGAATTTCTTTTGATTCACAGTGCCGGACAACTGGCCTGTACCGTGATGGGACTGAACGAGGACGAGCTCGTTCTTTGATT
Organism: Myxococcota bacterium; assembly: GCA_045597285.1. Lineage (GTDB taxonomy): Bacteria > Myxococcota_A > Bradymonadia > UBA4248 > UBA4248 > UBA4248. The sequence goes on along the minus strand of JAZODZ010000640.1, from coordinate 31,652 downwards.
TCGCATCTTTTAACTCTTTTTCGAGCCAATCAAACTGTTCGGGCGACATCTTTGCCTCGGAGAACTCACCACTGTTCGTATCGAGCGTGATCAGGCGAATCGGTTTTCCGGGCATGGGATAGGTCGAATAATACCCCCAGCCTTTGGCAATCGTTTTCGGATCGAGGCCATGACCGACGGGAAGGCCCGGCGAATCGTAGTACATTTGAAGCGACTCAACTTTGCTCAACAGGCGCCTGTGCGGATCGGCAGGCGTATTTCCCATGGTGACGACTTTGGCTTCGGGCGTTGAACCGTCCTGGAAACCGTTTTGATAGCCATCACGATACTCATGGTTTGGCACAAGTTTAATGAAATCAAACAGATCGACGACTTTATCCCCCACGCAGGCAGCCTGGATTTCATCGCGAACGACGGCAAATCCCATATAGAGGATGTCGTGGTTGCCGATGGCCGGGTACCAGGGAATATTCCCGAGGCCTCGGGAATAGAACGGATCGTTGTAGTCGTTGTTCGGCCCTTCGATCGGATCGTCATCAATGCCCGTGTCGGGATCGAGGACGCCACCATTTATCATGCGGTGGAACCAGAGGTTTTCATTTTCCTGTGCGTTGTCCGCAATGTCGCCTGTGACGAGGGCGAAATCGAACGGGCGATGGCTGATGTCCGAAATACGGCGAGCAGTCTGAACATGCAGATCGAACATGTGCGTCGAAAAGATGCCCTGCGGACGGTAGGCACTGGCAACGACATAAGGCGCAAACGTGACGCCCTCCATGCGGCAGGGGCTTTCTTCGTCGATAATCTGCGGATCGGAAATCTGCCAGAAATATGCAAGGCTTTTGCCCTTATGACTGAGGTCGGGATCTGAGGCTTTGAGCAATGATTCGCGAAGAATCCAAGGTTCGCCTTCGACGCGCTCCAGACCGAGACCAAATTCCGCATAGCGATCTTTTTCATACGGCTGAAGCAGATGCGTAAATATGTAATTCTTGACCATTTGGGCTGAATACTTGTTCGAACCAATGGACGGGCGAAACGCAGTCTGAAGTGTCGTATAAGGCTTGTATGTGAGCGGAAGAACCTGAATGCCATCGACTTCGTCGTACACTGGCTCGTCATCATCGTGCGGTTCTTCGGGTTCGACAGGGTCGGGAACAACGGGATCGGGCTCAACAGGGTCAGGCTCAACGGGTTCGGGCTCAACAGGGTCAGGATCAACAGGCGGATCAACGGGATCGGGCTCAACGGGAGGATCGACGGGGTTGACCTCGGGATCTGTTTTCGACGGATCTTTGGGCGTGTTGGGATCGACGACTGGAGGAATATCGGTATTGGTTTCTCCAGGAATATGTGTCTCTTTACTCTTTTCGAGTACGGGGCTTTTGCCGTCGTCATCCAATGCGTCAGAACAACCAGCTGATACGAGGCATCCTGCCATGATTGCCAGAATCATATAATTTCTGATTTTCATTTTTAACTCCATGACTGAAATGACGCGACGCGTTAAAATCCGCGCCATTACTCAGTTTCCGGGCGTCCTTATAAGTAGGATTGATCAAATTTACAAATTTTTTATCATCAATTTTTGCTTTTTTAGGAGATCTAAAAAATATATTTTTCCGAAATTATTGTAGTTATTTAGGATTCTGGATTTGGGAGGCGTTAATCTTTCAGTGCCATGAGTTTTTTCATCAGGGAAGAGATGGCAAACTGGGCAGAAATATCGTCGTCCCGGACCCATTGGAAAGCATCGTAGTCACCAGAAATATCTGTGATTTCGGGCATTTCCGGGCATTGAGCACAATCGAGAGCGACCTTCATCTCGATATGGGTAAACGTGTGCGAAACCGTGCTTTGAAGCGTTTGAAGGTCAGACAGAGGGCAGCTGTGGAAAACCGAAGTCAGAAAGGATTGCCATAGCGAGGTTCGCGGCAGACGCATTTGGAGATCGGCATCGCGCCTGTGGGCTGCGCCCTTGCCGCGGCTTATCGTGATCATCGGGAATTCCCAGAGGCCACCGAGCAGGATATCGCTTCGCCGTCGAGCGATTAAAACATGGTCATCGCAGGTAAGACGAAGCGCGGCACGGAATTCGTCGTATTTTTCGATGCGTTTCTTTTTGAACGGGATAGCGTCCGTCAGGCCGTTGCGCAAGGCGTAACAGTGTTCGGCCAGGGGGCAGACGTTGCATTGCGGCGATTTGGGACAACAGCTGGCACCGATGTCCATGACGGCTTGATTGACGACTGAGGCGTGCCCGATAGCGGCGACCTGATTGGCTGTCAAATCCAGCTGGTGCGCCGGTTCGCCAGAAGTCAAATCTCCGGCAATGCCAAAAAATCTCGCGAGTACGCGTTGGGCATTGCCATCGACCGCAGGGACATTCTGATGAAATGCGAATGACGCAATGGCACCTGCCGTGTATGCACCAATGCCAGGAATTGAACGCAATTCCTGAATCGATTGGGGAAAACGGCCGTCGAAATCGGTCAGGATTTTTTTAGCGCCTTCGTGGAGATAACGGGCGCGGCGGTAGTACCCGAGGCCGGCCCAATACGTCAGGACTTCGTCTATCGGGGCATTGGCGAGTGCCGCGATGTCAGGAAATCGTTTCAGCCAGCGCTCGTAATACGGAATGACCGTAATGACCTGCGTTTGCTGGAGCATGAGTTCGGAAACCCAGACTTCGTAAGGCGTGGGTGCGTGTCGCCAGGGCAAATCACGGCCATTTTCAGCAAACCACGCAAGCAACGATTCGACAAACCACTCGAAATCGTTCATCAGAATGCAAATCCGAAAGAAAGTGGCATCACGGTACGTCCCATGTCACGGCTTCTTTCTTCGTGCTCGCGCCAGGCATGGGATGTTTCCATAGCGATGACTGTCGTCACAAGCGGTAAAATGAGGACGAGTATTGCGGTAAATATGGGATAGTCATCGGACAGATAATAGGCCGTGATATCGGCAATCAGGGCACCGGAAAACGCCCCGACAAATGGTTCCCAATAACTCGATTTTGTATCGGTGAGATATCCCCCCAGGATTGCACCGCAACCGATGCCGATGGGATATAGAATCGCGGCTGAAATCAACGCGGGGCGCAGATCGGTCGGTTTGAGCACGAGCCCCGTGATAAGCCCCGTACCGCCTGTAAGCGTGCCGAACAGCGTGCCCATGCCGAATTCGGCAAACCCGCGAAGTGCGGGATGGGCCGCGTCTTTTTTCGTTTCGACACTTCCCACGTCCGGTGACTCCTGTGCCATTGCCTCGATGCCGGTAAGCATCGCAAAACACAGGAAAATGCTCATGATTATCGATTTTAAATTCATTGCGGTCGACCGTTTGTAATGCGCTATTACAACTTCTTCGGGTTCAGGGGCGCTTTTTTCGGAATTTCAAAACGTCGCTTTTCTTCAGGTTTTGGTTCGCCGTCATTTGGGGCTGCGTCGCCGTGTTCGTGCTCCATATCGCCGTGTTCGTGCTCGATATCACCGTGATCGTGGTCCATCTCGCCGTGATCGTGATCCATATCGCCGTGATCGTGGTTGTGGTCGTGAAGGCCGCGGTTGGATTCGCGAACTTCCTCAAGTGTCGGCGCGGGCGTAGATGAGAAATCGAGAATGACTTCGAGCGTCACGCCTTGGGGTAATGACCATGTTGAAACAGCTTCTTTAATGCAGTTGTTGAATTCTTCGGATTCGATTGCAGAGGTGTAATCAACGACGGTCGCTTTTTTGGGGGCTTCATGCCGAATGGTCGTTTTGACGACGCCTTTTGCTTCGGCGCGATAGGCGAGTTCATACATATAGCAACGCCGCACAGCGCTTTTTCTGTAAAGGTAGGAGCGTTCAGCATCTTCCGCAGAAAGATTGCCTTCGATTTTTCCGGCTTTGAAGACGATTTCCGCACGCGGAGGAAGGAGTTTGCCTTCGGCGAGCAGTTGTTGAGAACGTGCTTTGTCGCGGGCAAGTTTTTCGGGATCGACGGGTTCCTGGGGCTTGGGGGCTTTGGCTTCGTTGGCACCCTGCGCTTCATTGGCTTCGACTGGCGGTTTGACATCCGGGGCTTTTTCTTCAGTATTCTGATTTTTGCAGCCCCCAATGGCGAATAGCAAAACCGCTGTCACGATGGGGATAAGTTTCTTGTACATCATTATTTTCCAGTATGAATAAGTAAGAATGGCGTTGTGCAACGGCACAACAAGTTTGTCGTTTAGCATAATCATTCGACGATAAACAATGGATTAGTCACAGGCCCCTTGATCGGTTTATGGGAACGCGGGCTATCGGCTACGCCGATACGCCCCGCGTGCTCGCCTATGCGCCTCACGGCGTATACGGCTCGCCTTTGTTTTTGTGTTTGGTGACTATTTAGCTTATTTTTAGTCTTGGTGGCACTTGCTGCCAAACTGAATTTGTGAATAGATTGGAGAATACATGAAACGTCTTTTTGCCATGATTATTTGTGCATCCGCAATGATTGCGTGCTCATCGTCATCTAAACCTGTCGAATCGGCTGCGACCGACCAACCGGAAGCCGCTGCGACCGAAAGCGCAGAGACCGCAACTGACGCAAACGAGTCCGAGGGTGTCGCTTATTTTAGCCCTCAATTTGCAGCAAAACTGCATCCCGTGAATGTGCCGGAGGGAACGGAAGTTTCGTTCGTCGGCATTCCGGCGACGGACAAGAAAATCGAAACGAAAGAAGAATACGGTGCGTTTGATTTCCAGTATCCGGCGTTTGGCATCGCTGAAATCGACAAGACGATCGAACAATACGCCAAAGATGCCATGGAAAAAAGCAAGGAAGAGTTGTCTTCTCGATACGAAGACGACAAGAACAGCCTGTCACGTGAAGAGCTTGATGGCTTCCACCACACGATGGAATATGAAATCGTTCGAAGCGATGCGGAGAATGGCGTCGACGTTTTATTCATTCACGAAGGTTATACCGGCGGAGCGCATGGCTTTTTCTTTGTCGAACCTCTGATGATCGATAAATCGGGAAAAATCCTCACGCTTTCGGATATTTACGACGATGTTCCGGCCGCCCTTCAACGCCTTTCCGAAGAATCCAGACGCATTCTGCCCCAGGCCGTCGACAATGCCGAAGAATTCGAGGACATGTTCAAAGACGGAACGTCACCCGAACCCGAGAATTACAGCGCGATTCTGAGAACCAGCAAAGGTGTTCGCGTGTATTTCAATCCCTACAGTGTGGCGCCGTGGTCTGCCGGGATATTGGCAATCGATTTCGATAATTAGCACATGAGTGTTATCGATTACCCTCACAAAGGGGATGGAGAAATACATGAAACGTCTTTTTGCTGTGATTCTCTGTACATCCGCCATGATTGCGTGTTCGCCGACGCCCAAGACGGTTGACACGGCAACGAATGACCAGGTGTCGACCGACAAAACGGTCGACAAAGCCGTGAATGCACCCGCCGAAGCGGCAGATTTGCCGGCCGACCTGAAGGCCACCGAGAAAGTACTCGAAGCGACGGAACCCTACTGCACGTTTACGTTCCGATATCCTGCGTTTGGCATTGATGCCATCGACAAGTCCATTGAGCAATATGCCAAAGAGGCGTTTGAACAGAGCAAACAAAGCATAGCCGAGCTGTATGGCGATCAAGTACCCAATGAAGAACTCGCGAAGTATTATCACTCGATGGAATATGAAATCGTGCGCATCGGTGCGGATGGCCTCGATATTTTATACACGCATGACGGCTATACCGGCGGGGCACATGGATTTTTCTATTACGATACGCAGATGATCGACAAATCGGGAAAAGTCCTCACGGTTGCGGATATTTACGACGATGTCACGGCGGGGCTCAAGCACCTTTCCGAGGAATCCAGGCGACTGTTGCCCCAGCAGATAGACAATGCAGAAGGAATCGAGGACTGGATTGAGAGCGGGACAGAACCCGATCTGGAGCATTTCAACAATGTATTGCGGACTGACACGGGAATCCGCGTGTATTTTAGCCCTTATCAGGTCGCGCCTTGGGCGGATGGACCGCAATGGGTTGAGTTTGAAAAATAAGTCACTGCTCGCAGACGAATCGCCCTCGGAAAGCATTGATGCCCCAAGACGAGCCGCGCGTATGCAATAGCGCGGCTGGCTCGCCGTATGTCAATAGGCGAGCCCCCAAAAAACTAGCTATTTGGCCGATTTCTGGAGCGCCCGAAGCTCGCGATTCTCATTTTCATTCTTTTTATATCGGCTGAGTTCGCGGGCAATGTCGTTGGCCTTGTCCGTTTTCTGATGACGTCGATAGAAGCGTTCGAGCGGCAAGAGAGCGAGTGCGCGGTTGGGATGAATGTCGAGATTCATGAGGAGGTATTTTTCGGCGCAATCGAGGTCGCCCGTGTTTTCGCAGGCGGCTGCAAGGCGCGAACAAATCTCGGCGGTGGGCATCGTCAGCTTGAGCAGGCGCTGATAGATATCGATGGCGTCGTTCCATTTGCCCTGGGCTGAGCGAATTCGACCGAGTGCCATGAGTACTTGTGTGTTATCCGGTTGCATCGAGAGGACGGAATCGAAGTAACCGACGGCTTTGTCCTGTTCACCGGCGTCGGCGGCGATATTGCCGGCCATGGCGAGTATGCGCGGATTCTTTGGATGTGCGGAAAGGGCGCGTTCGATAAGGGTTTGGGCGTTTTTGACATCGCCGCGCTGAAGCTCGACGCGTGCCTGAAGGAGCAGAATGTTCCAATCCTGTGTTTTGGGGCCGATTTCATGCAGATAGGGCATGGCAAGGCTCCATGCCGGTGTATCGGCCAGCTCGATTGCGATGGCTTTGGACATATCGAAATGCCAGTCATCCGAACCGGGAACTGTTTCGGCCATGGCAATCGAGGCAATGCCTATTGCCGAAACAATCGCGATGAAATTGAATAATAATTTCATGAGCATCTAAGCGGAAATTCGTTCAAATCGGCATCAATTCCCGTCCATACATCGGTTCCGACTTCGTGGCGACATGCCCAGAGTTCGCCGACGCGTTTCATGTTCGTGTCGTGTTTGATGAGGCAATTGTCGGGGGGCAGCTGGGCCGGTGTTCTGAACCGTTTTTTCATGATGTCGTCGGCATGTTCGAGATCGAGCATGGGGCCTTTTTCGTAATCGAGAAACGGCGAATGGCCGACAGCGAGATAGGTTTTACTGGCGGCGTGCAGGAAATTGCGGATGCACTCGGGGTGCATGAGCCAGTCATTGGGGGCACCGTCCGGCGAGAGGAAGGATTCATGTTCTTTGAACAACGGATGATCCATGCCTTCAAGGCGAGCATTGTCGATGGTTTGGAGCCATTCATTGAAGGAATCGCCGGGCTGGATGGTCGAACCGATTTCGCCGGTCGGACCTCCGTGCATATAGACTGTGTCCTTGCTCATGATGATATGCGGGCGAGCATTGAGCCAGCGGAACCAGGGATGACGCAGGATTCGCGAGGGTTTGCCGTTGGCCATGTGGTTGATGACGGCATCCGGGGACAGGCCGAGAAGGCCAAGAAGGATGTATTTTTGCTGGCGACCATAAGCACAGCGCCCGCGGAGGATATCGCCATCGTGATTGCCAAAGATTACGAAGAATTCGTTGGAATGGCGTTGCTGAAAACGCGAATAGAGGAGCAGTGTTTCAAAACATCGAAATGCCTGGTAAACCGCCTCGACGACGTCCTGCCTGTCACAGTCGAACAATTCCCGGCCTGTCATTTGCCCGCGGACGCCTTCATCGCGGGTCCAGTCGACGAAGTGGTTCGATTCGCGGAACAGAACTTCGCGAAGCTCAGGTATCGAGTTGAGGCGTTCTTCGGAACGGGCACGAAGGGCATCGATGCTCCGATCTTCCGGAAATGCAAAGCCATCGCACAAATCACCGAGCTGAATATATGCGGGATGATGTTCACCGAGACGACAGCTGCGAAGTTCCAGACGCGTAATAAACTCCATCACTTCGCGCCCGCATCCATGCGTGTCGCCTATACTATACACTACGGAATTTGACAGGTTTACCGTGTATTTTGCCATAAATCCCTCGCCATGACCTTCCAACAAGGCCGAAAAAAAGTGTTCGAGTATTATAAACCCAATCTGAATAAATTGAAAAGAGTTCACATTGTCCGCATTTGCGAGTAAAAGCATGCGGACGATTCGGATCGATTTCCGGCAATTTTAAGTTTTGACAAGACCAATAAAAGCAGAGTGGGAGAGAAAAATGGCAGAAGAACGTCCGTCGAAAGACGATCAGGTTTGGTACGATGTCGTATGCAGCGAATGTGGAGATGAATTCAGGGTTCCGTTTGAACCCGATAAAGGACGCCGAATTTTGTGCAAATACTGCCTTCGTTCCGCTCGGCAAAATGATAACCATCGCGATGGGAGAACTGATCGCGACAATCGTAGAGATAATCGTCACGATCACGACAGCCGCCGGGATGGGCGCGATTTTCATAGCGATCGCGACAGACGCGATTTCCATGGCGATCGCGACAACCGTCGGGATGGACGTGATTTTCATAACAACCGTTCGAGGGACTCGCGCCGTTCGCAGGAACCGCCTCAGCAATATCCCATCGTTTGTTCGCATTGCGGCAAGGAAGATACCGTCAACTTCAAGCCTTATGAAGGAAGCGTTGTGCTTTGTCAGGAATGCATGAAAAATCCCAATGTCGAGCGCATTGGCGGCAAGATTTATCACAACATCATTTGTTCCGTGTGCGGGAAACAGAGCAAGGTTCCATTCAAACCGGACGAGGGGAGCCGCGTTCTTTGCCGCGATTGTCACGCCAAAGAATGCGAAGAAAAACAGCGCCAGCGAGAATATTTTGCGAAGAACCATCCTTCCGTCGTGCATGGCACCAAAATCCGCGTGGAGATTGTCTGTGCGCGTTGTGGCAATACCGATGTCCTGCCATTCGTTCCCAAAACGCACGGCGATATTCTTTGCAGACAGTGCGCAGAAAAACAGTTTGGCGAGGAGTGGGCGCATCGGAACCGCGTCGCAGCAAGCGAGTATCCTTTTACGTGTGCGCGTTGTGCCGCGCAGGACTTCGTTCCGTTCAAACCCAAACCCGGTCAGGAACTGCTCTGCAAGCATTGCATGAATGACGAAGTTTTCATGTCGCATACGCGTGACGAAATGGATAAATGCGCCAACGGCTCATATATTCGCAAGAGCCATAAAGAAAACTCCGAGAATACGGAGAATACCGAGAGTTGACCTCACCCCGCCGCTATCGCGGCACCCCTCTCCCATTGGGCGAGGGGAAATGGGTTCGCTTGCGCTCACCCGTTACATGACATAGGAATTGAGTACTTTTTTAGTATCTCAAGCCACAATCATGGATTGGACTAAACTCTGAAATTCAGAATCACCATCGGGTGCAGAACCCCTGCCTCCTGCCTCATTCCGTTAGAATTGCGTACCTAAGAACCGCCATTAGGGGTTGAATAGCCATAAATTTTGCGCACGAGGCGGAATCCACTAGAATGGGTTGCCGCCGTGTTACAGGGAGGTTTCATGCGCAGAGTACGTCGATATACACAAAAGAGATGGATTACCCTGGCCATATTGGTCGCAATTATCGGGCTTTGGTGCCTTTTTTCTGCCACGGGCATATTCGAGAGCGAGGACAAGTTTTTGCCGCAGACACTGGCTTACGCCCAGGAGGTTGAGGCGCCCAAACCCATTGAAAGTACGCCATCGAATGTCGATTCTGGCGTGAAATTCGATCTTGCCGATATCGTGTGGGAAGGGAATACGGCTTATGTCAATCTGTCGGAGGGGCGCAGAGCAAAACTGTCGTTGAATCGTGAAATACAGGATTCTATGCAGAATCTGATGGAGCAGTACAGCGTGCCCTATGGTGGCGGTGTGGCTATTGAGCCAGGCACGGGACGCGTTCTTGGATTGGCTTCGGCATCCCATGCACGTCCCCATATCGATCACTATGCCACGAAGGCACTTGCGCCTTCGGCGTCTGTTTTTAAGCTCATCACGGCTGCAGCACTGCTCGAAAAAGGGAGCGTCACAGAACAGGATCGCGTGTGTTATTCCGGTGGGCAAAGCACATTGAGCGAGTCCGATGTCCGGGGCAACCCGAACACCGACAACACATGCAGGACACTGGAGGAGGCGATAGGGCACTCCATCAATGCCATCATGGCTCGCCTGGCCTACCAGCACCTTGGTAAGGAAGATCTCGAGAAAATTGCGCTCAAATTTGGTTTTAATCGTGAGCTTCCGACGGAATTTGTGACCGACGTGAGCACGGCTGAATTCGTCGATGACGATATCGAACGGGCAAAAAGTGCCGCCGGATTCTGGCACGTCAACCTGAGTCCGTTTCATGGCGCATTGATCGCGGCTGCGATCGAGAATCACGGCGTGATGATGACGCCGACGATTATCGATGAAATTACGGACGCAGCGGGAAATACGGTCTATACTGCGAAACCGCGTCCCTGGCTCGTCGTGACCTCGGCGGATGTCGCCGATCGCCTGTCGAGAATGGGCGAAAACACGACGCGTGAAGGTACAGCCAAGAACGTGTTTAAGGCCAGAAAAGGCTGGCGCAAAGGCGTTCGGACGGGTGGGAAAACGGGCACGCTCTCGAACAAACGCCCGCTTTATACCTTCAACTGGTTTGTCGGCTGGGGCGATGATTCCAAAGGAAAAATCGCTGTCAGCGGTCTCGTCGTCAACGCCGATAAATGGTGGATTAAAGGCACTCACGTCGCTGCCCGCGCTATGGGCACATATTTCAAGGGATGATTCGCCGCGTACTTAAACTCGCTATTGCAATCCTGATTCTTTGCGCCATTTCTGGCTGCAAGGAGACGCCGACGCGGCATCAGAACAAGAAGAATCAGGCACCACAGTATGATATCGAAAAAGTGTCGAAAAATATCGAGCGGTTTACGGCGACAGATAATCCGGATCCCGTCGCCGAATCCATCGTCGAACCGCCCCATCTGATACTCGATTTGCCCGCCAGTCTTAAAGATTTGCCATCGAATGACATGGGGCCGCAGACCGAACGTTCGACCATCAGCCAGTTCCCCTCTGACACGCAAACTCAGATCGTGCGCGTGTCCATCAATTTGCGCGGCGTACCGAGAACTGCCCAGGATGATGTCGAAAACCGCATCATGAACCTTCTGTCCGCGCATGCACCGCAGCCGTGGGATTTGCGCAAGGCGAACTCGATTGACAGCCATGAAACGGTCGTCGGACGCCTCAATGTCGATTTCAAACGGCAGACGCTTCGCCTGCGACGCGTGTCTAAAACCGCGCCGCAAAGAGCTGAAGTCAGTTTCTCGTTTGCCATGTCCTATTCCGTCGCAAAAGGCACGAAATCGTCGTGGCATGACTGGCATTACGATTATCACGATGAAATTGCCCTGGCTTCCGAAAATGCGGCCTCAGCGTCTTTCTGGCAACGCCTTGAAGACGAATTTCCCGTTCTGACCGTCATTCATGAAGACGAAACGGCCCAATGGCTTCGAGCCCAGGGGCTTCTTCCCCAGGTTTTGACCAACGATTTGAGCGCGTTTCGGCTTACAGGCCATCAGTATTATCCATCGGGATGTCTGGTTTCGAGCAATGCCAACCGAACACTTGAACTGCGTCGGCTTCAGTCTCCCTATTCGCCTCCGCATAATCTCGAGGTCTCATCGGTTCTCGATATGGCGTGTTTTCGCGATGCCACATTCATCGTCGCACCGGAAACGCCGATTCGTCTGGCTCTCTTCTATCAGCCTACGAATAAAAAACACGCCTGGAAATCCCAGCTCACGTTTGCAGACAGCATTAAATCCGGCGACCTCGCCATGCACATCGACGACGATTTGCTCTGCCTCTATACGGGCATGGAACCTACTCAGAATCGCGGTGTTGAAATTCAATGCCTCGACAGAAAAACAGGCCTGATGCGCTGGCAGACAAAGCGCCTTTCAGGAGCACTTCGTGGCATTGCTTTCGACGATCACAAGATTGCCTTCGCAAACGATCAGGCTCTTTTTGAAATTTCCCGCGATGGAAAAATCGAGACCGTCAAACGCCTTCAGACGTCTTCGCGGCTTCGCAACCGCCTGTCATGCCAGCTTCAGAATCGCATGATTTTTATGACCGGCCCGGGACAGTTCGTGTCGTGGAATCTCGATTCCCATGAATTCGACTGGCAAACCGCCGTCTTTGATTCCGATTTCATCCATTGCAGCCAGCACAATATCCTTCTCATTTCCGAAGTCGGCGGCTATCTGCTCGCCTGGGATGTCGAAACGCGAACGCCCATGTGGAAATATCGAACCGTTTCGACGCCCATCGACGCATTCTCTTACGGCGAAATGATTTATATCCTGCTCGACCGCGCCATTATCGTACTCGATAGGGCAACAGGCCGCCAACGTGCGCAAATTCCCTTGCCCTGGGCTGCACAAAAGTTCATTCAAATGGGACACAACCTCTATCTCGATACCAAAGACGCCGTCTATACCTGGCGGTGATATTGTGTCTTGAATTTTATAGAAAAAATTATTAGAAATTAAAATTTTATCCCGAATTTCGGGCGAAATTTAATGTTTTCCAGAATTATCTGCAAAAATGTATGCAGAAATGAGGGGACAAGCTGGTTTTATAAACCTAAAAGAGAGAAAGAAATGACCGTTAAATTTTATAAGCAGGAAGAACAGGTTCCCCTCGAAATGCACAAAGTCCGCATCGTGCAGAAGCTGTTTCTTCCGCCGATTGAGCAGCGCGTTAAGCTGATTAATGAAGCAGGAAACAACACATTTCTGCTTCAGAACAAAGACGTTTTCATGGATATGCTGACCGACTCGGGCGTCAATGCGATGTCCGATTTGCAGCAGGCTGCGATGCTTCGTGCGGACGACGCCTACGCCGGTAGCGAAACGTGCAATCGACTTAAAACAGCGCTTCTCGATGTCTTTGGAACGCCTTATTTTTTGCCGGCGCACCAGGGCCGTGCATGCGAAAATATCCTCGCGGAAGCCTACGTCAAACCAGGCATGATTTGTCCGATGAATTTCCACTTTACGACGGCGAAAGCACACATTACGCGCGTCGGCGGCGAAGTCGTGGAACTCGTCTCGACCAAGGGCCTGGAACCCGTCAATGACGAGCCGTTCAAGGGCAACTTCGACATCGACAGGCTGAAAGTCCTGATTGCGGAACGCCGCAAAGATATTGCATTTCTGCGCATCGAAACGGGCACGAACCTCATCGGCGGCCAGCCCATCTCGATGTCCAACATGCTTGAAGTCCTCAACATCTGCCGCCGCGAAGGCATTCGTTCCGTCATCGACGCTTCGCTGTTACAGGACAATCTGTACTTCATCAAGACACGCGAGCCCGGTTACAAATCCGTGCCGATCAAAGACATCATGCACCAGCTGGCCGCGGCAGCCGACATCATCTATTTCTCAAGCCGCAAACTCGGGTTCAGCCGCGGCGGGGCAATCATCACGATGCACGAGAACATCTATCGCGAGCTGATGGAGTACGTCCCCCTGTACGAAGGATTCCTGACTTACGGCGGCATGGAAGTCCGTTCGATGGAAGCCATGGCGCAAGGTCTCTACGAAACGCTCGACATGGAAATCATCTCGCAAGGCCCGATATTTATTGAACATCTCGTCAAGGAACTGTCGGGATACGGCGTGCCCATGATCGAACCCGCCGGCGGCCTCGGTGCCCACATCAATGCGACGGCCTTCCTCGAAGGCAAAATCCCGTCGAGCCAATATCCGGCGGGCGCACTGGCTGCAGCTCTCTACATCGCAGGCGGCATCCGCGGCATGGAACGCGGTTCGATTTCGGAACAGCGTGAACCCGACGGTACCGAGCATTACGCCGAACTCGAACTCCTCCGGCTCGCCATTCCTCGCCGTGTCTTTACACTCTCGCAGATTAAATACTGCGCTGACCGCGTCAAATGGCTCTACGACAATCGCCACCTCATCGGCGGACTGAGCTGGGTAGAAGAACCGAAAGTTCTACGCTTCTTCTTCGGCCGCCTTGCTCCCATCGGTAACTGGCAGAACGAACTCGTCAGGAAATTCCGCGCCGATTTCGGCGACAGCTTGTAATTTTTTGTGGTGCTCGCCTATGCGCCGCAGGCGCATACGGCTCACGTGCCGGGCTATCGCCTGCGGCGATACGCCCGGCGCTTCTATCCCGTAGGGATACGCGGCGTTTTGTATCTCTTCCGGTTTGTCACACATCACGTTGATGTTAGTTTTTGGAAGAACAAAAAAACTCCCCATGGTTGCTGGCAACTATGGGGAGTATCTTTATGTCACTGAGTTATAAAAGCTTAAATGCATTTAAACTGTTCAGTGTCACAGGTCGTATTATTTTTGCACTCCATATCTACAGTGCAGTAAGTGCTGGGAACACACTGGATTTCGCCTTTGCCGAAGGCATTAAATGCACACTTGCCCTCACAAATTTCATCCTCATAAAATTCATTGACACATTTTCTCATCTTCCATTTGCCACCGCTAAAGGAACATGTGTCACCTTTACCTTTGCAAGAGTCTTTCTCGGCAGGTTTATCGTTACATTTTCCATCTGTGCAACCATACTCACAGCCTTTGAACTCAAGCTTGTTATTCTTGCATTCCATGATCATCTGACCGCCGTTTTGACATTCAGTTGCCCCTTCCGTGCAATTGATTGCGTTGGCTTCATCATTACATTGTCCATTGGTGCAACCAAATTCGCAACCAATCTGTGCCTGTTTACCATTAACACAACGTAACACATTCAGGCCGAAAGTATCGCAGTGATCGCTTGTATCGTTACACGCCGGTGCAGTAGATGCGTCTTTACACTTGTTGTCCGCGCATCCAAACTCACAAGGTGTTACTGTTTTTTGACCATTTTCATCGCAAACGATCAATTCGTTTTTAAGACTGCAACGCACTGGATCATCTGCGCATGGAACAGTGACGACACCACCACCACCGCCACTATCACCGGTACCGCCTTGGCTTCCCGGATCAGAGGGTTCGCCGCCACCCGCTTCTTCTTTAGTCAGACATTTGTTGTCTTTGCACCCATACTCGCAGGTTGTGACACTATCTTCCATGCCTTCATTACATTTGACCAGCTTTTTACCAACACAACCTTCTTGACATCGTTCTTCGCATTTCCCATCCGCACAACCATTTGCGCATGCCACTTCATTTTCAAAGCCATCGGAATCGCAGGATACCAATGTGTTGCCATTACATTTGCTAGTGCCTTTGTCAGTGCATGTTTTCTTGCACTTGCCCAAGCTACATGGGCACTCTTCAACAACCTCGATTATTCCATCCTTGCATTTTGTCATGGCTGTATTGGAGTTGTTACATCGTTTATCTGTCCACGTACATGCTGTAACACATGCACCATTCTCGCAACCAAATGCGCAGTCTTGTGTTTGCAGAATTCCATCGACACAAGTCTGAAGATGACCATCTTTCGTGCAAGCTGGCTTACTCTCACTCACTTTACATGTAACAGTGGGAGCTGGTTTCGCAACGCACTTACCTTTTTGACACTTGTTGCCTTCCCCACAGTCTTCTGAGACAACTTTTCCACCTTCACATTTCAATAGCGTGCTCTCATTTTTACACGCATCAGACCATGTATCTGATGAACACTCATCGCCTGTTGTCGGCTTCTGTGGACGAGTATTACCGTTATCCTCATCACAGCCAAAAGACAGCAATGCCAGAGAAGCCGCCAGCAAACCCGTAATCAATCGCTTCGACATAATATAACCTCACTACGTTAATGGTTTATGCAGTGTATCAGTTTAACTTCATCTCTTTTTCGCATTTTTGAACGAATGCGAAAAACACAGCCTATTATGCCTAATAGACTGTGTTTATCATAGTTAAAATATTTCTATTCGACAACTTTTTTGATCTGTTGCCATTCAGCACGCCCATAAATTTCGATCATGTTCTTAAGGCGATCGGCAATCCACCCCGGAAGCGGTTCCGTCATGCGCCATGACCAGTTCCCTTTCGCTATTCCAGGAACGTTCATGCGTGCCGAAGAATCCAGGCTTAACAAGTCCTGAACCGTCACGATGCACAAATCCGCGACTGATGATTCCGCTGCCCGCATTAACTGCCATGCGATCTCGTTGCCATCGATCGAGAGGTAACAACGAACGCGATCGCGCTGTACTTCATCGAGTGACAGATACCAGCCAACCGTCGTGTCATTGTCATGCGTCCCGCAATAGACGACGCTGTCCTGCGTGTGCATATGCAGCGCATGGTGATCATTCGCATCCCCAATGGGGAAACCAAACTGGAGAACTCGCATGCCCGGGAATCCGGCCGCTTTACGAAGTTCGTCGACGGCTTCCGTCACGATGCCCAAATCTTCCGCGATGATTTCCAAATCCGGCAATGCTTTTGCCACCGCATTGAAAAATTTCATTCCAGGCCCTTTGACCCAGTGCCCGTTAATCGCGGTTTTTTCCGTTGCAGGAACGCTCCAAAACGCCTCAAATCCGCGGAAATGATCGATTCGAACGATATCCACCAACTGATTCAGTGCCGAAAGACGATCCAGCCACCAGCGGTATCCCGTTGCTTCAAGTGCTTTCCAGTTGTAAAGAGGATTGCCCCAAAGCTGTCCCTGCTTTGCAAAATAATCAGGCGGCACACCAGCTACCGCACCAGGAAATCCTTCTGCATCCAGTTCAAACAGCTCGCGATGGCACCACACATCCACCGAGTTCAACGACACAAAAATCGGCACGTCCCCCATGATCTTAATGCCGTTTTCTTTCGCCATTGTCCGAAGGGCATTCCACTGGCGATGGAAAATAAACTGCCCGAACTTTCGGAGCTCGATCTGCGAGGCATATCGCTCAGCCGCTTCTTTCAACGCTTTCTCGTCTCTATTCCGGAGACCTTTCGGCCAGTTCGTCCACAGCGGCCCTTCTTTAAGTTCGTTCTGCAATGTGTCGAACAACGCAAAATCATCGAGCCAGGACGCATTCGTTTGGCAAAATGCCTTAAAGGCATCCCGAAGTTCCGCATGAACCGGCATCGTCCCAGCTTTCATACGCGCCAATGCCAGTGCCAGTTTCGATGTCTTCCATTCGCGGGCGAGCACAAAATCTGCGCGATCCGCTCGTTGGGCATAGGGTGCATCCGCGATATCGTCTTGTGTCAGCAAATTGTATTCGGGACGGCATAAATCCTTGATGTCGACCAACCGTGTGTTCACCGCCATCGCACTCGTCGAATTGTACGGACATCCACCGTCATCCGTCGGAACCAACGGCAACACCTGCCACACGCGCTGACCCGCAGCCGCCAAAAATCTCACAAACTCTCTGGCCGGGCCACCTATCGATCCAATTCCAGCCTGCCCAGGTAAACTCGTCGGATGAAGCAAAACACCACTTCTGCGCATTTTTTCCTCTCTTGAAATGCCGTTCAAGATTCTCATTTACTTAACGGCAATTTATTAAAAATTGTATTATACTCCTCTCGTTTGGCCCTCAGGCCAGATGCACTATAACACATTTTTTGTGAATATGCTCCATTGTGGTTGTACGTGGGAATATGTATGAAAATATTATTCTATCCAGCTTTGGTTACAGCGCTCATTTCCTTGCCAATGCTCGCTTTTGCGCAGGAACTTCCCGTTCCTGCCGAGGAATCGGTTCAGCCTGAGATTCAGAATGCAGAACTGAATACTTCAGAACAGACCAATTCACGGCAAGATAGCGAGTCTCAAAAACTCATCGCCTTTTTTAAAGGTCTCGATGAAGCCGTGGCCGCTCAAAGCGGGAACTGTCAGGCAATGTCTGACGAAATAACGAAATACTATGACAGCCACAAAGCCTGGATCGATTCTCTCGACTACGCCACGCAAAATATCCCGCAGGCCGACATCGATACGATCCATCAAATCGCAGTGGACTTCGGCAAAAAATTGGCCGTCTGCCACGATCAGAAATCCATTCCCGAAATCCTTCGAAAATACGCCGGAATGAGCGGAGAATTTTGATTATGAACGACGACAACGCCCGCAACGAAACCGTGTCATCATCCGAAGATAATCCGTCGGACTCTGCTCCACACGATCCAATCCAAACCGGCGAAAACACCGGTTCGGACGATGTGGCTCCCGATAATTCGGCTGCCGAAACAACGCGGCCCGAGGACAGTGACGGTTCCGATTCCGGACCTGACGATTCGTTTTTTCAAGCCGATTCGACCGATTCTTCCGCCCCCGAAGAAAAGGATGAGGAAGAGGATTACAATTACCACGATCCCGTCGACGAAACGCTTGCAACCCATGTCGATGAGGATGCCGTCAAAGCCATTCGCAAACAATGGCGAAAGGAGAAAAAAAACAAACGTCCTTCCATGTTCGGAATGTTGCTCATGGTCGGTGTCGTATGTTTTGTTCCCTGGTACACCTGGTCACAAAGAGAAGACCTCGAATACTTTTTTTCCAGTTCTGAGCCCATAGACCTTGGTTCTGCACAGGAATATCGCATCACAGACAACGGGCAGGTCGGAAAGTCGCAAGAATTTCCGGATAATCGATACGTCACGGTTCACGGCATTCCAATTCGGCAAATCGCCATCAAATCCAAGGATGATGTACTCTCGAGGAGTACCGAAAAACTCGTCTATCAGCTTCTTGGAAGCGGCCTCTATATTCAGGAAGAAAAGGAAAATTCCCGTTTTGCTTCCTTCATGTCCAATACGTCGGCCACTCTCACTATCAACCAAAATGCCCAAGAAATCAGCGTGAGCGGTCGATTGCGACGATTTGATACCGAAGAGGCCGTTAAATATGCCCCGATTCGTGATTATTACTCGAAAAGCTATGGGACGTTTTTTTGCGAGAGTCTGTCCCCCGCTGAACGCAAACGCAAGGAAGCGCTTTTGGGAAAAGGCGGCATCGCGATTCAGATCATGCCGGACGGGTCTAACATTCCTGCCGATACCGATACGCATGAGACGCTCATCGATGTTGAGCCACTCCGGGGACGTGGTGGCCTGGCCCTCGGCAAAAACAACACGCTTCTCAACACGACCGACGGCGGATTAACCTGGAAAAAATCAACGCTCAAAATCGCAAGCGAAGCAACCTCCATCGCGCATTCTCCATCCGGTTCACAAGTCGTGTATGGCGGTCGACACGGGTGGGTTGGTGGCGAGTCGTACAAGCCTTCGCCGAATGCGCTCTCCATTTCGCAGGATGTCCTCGATGTCACGTTTACGGATCCGGAACCCGGCGATGAGATGAACGTTCCCGCGCTTATCTCTGTTGGACGCGAAGGCTTGCTCCAAACCGCATGGAACAACCGCGAGGGCTGGTTCCCAGCAAGACTGGATGACAGTTTCGTCTTTAATGACATCATCCGAACCGACAAACGTTGGTTTGCGGCAGGCAAGCTGCTCATGTATCGCGGCCCCAATGACGCTTCGTGGACTCACGGCGTTTCGCCAGTTCGAACGGAGTGGACGAGCCTTGCCAAAGTCCCGGGCTATGTCGTTGCCACGGGTAAAAAAGGCCACGTTGCAAGGCTTGCGCTCGATAAACCCGGTGCACAATGGGAAACCTGGGAACCCGATGACGTTCCCGGTATCGAGTTTACGGCAGATCTCAATGCGTCTGCGGTTTCGGATGACGGAAAAACATGGGTTGCCGTTGGCAGTGAAGGTTCCATCGCCGTCGCCAAAGCCAACGATGCCGGCATTTTTGACAGAATTCAACGCATTTCGGGCTCTTATGCCTCTTATGGCATCGTGCGCGATATCCTGGCCGGCAATTCCGTAGAAGCGTCTCTGGCCGAAGCATTAAACCGCTATACGGCTGAAGATTTGTACGATGTCACCTATCATGGCGGCATGTTTTGGGCCGTTGGCGCGGATAGTCTCCTGATGACAAGCGAGGACGGTCTTTCGTGGAAAAAACGACAGCTTCACATCAAAGACAGAACTTTGCGGGCCATTCGGTTTACGGGAGATAAAAAAGGCGTCATTGCGGGCGAAAAAGGCGTGATGCTCGTCACAAAGGATGGCGGCGAAACATGGCGTTCCAGGAATTCATCGACGGAACGTTCTATTTACGACATCGATACGACGCCGGAATTCGGAGAAGGTTTCGTCTTTGCCGGAGCATTCGGACTTTGGGGATTCTGCAAAGGCGTCGATGGCGAATGCTACGTCAGAGCCCGAAATGCCGAACACCATTACCGCGGCATCGCGCTCGATCACACCGTCCAGAAATCGGGTTATCTGCACGTCATTGCAGTCGGAAATGAATCGAGGATCGATCAGATCGACGATGCACCAAATAATGCCCTCAAGCTTACATCGCTGTGGAAAAAAGGGCGTTCCAACGTCACGGATATCGCCTTTGCGTCGTCCGATCTGCCGCTTCTCCCGGATCATGCCCGCGGCAGAAATGCGCTTATAGCAGTCGGAGATGGCGTTCTCTACCGTTCGCTCGACAACGGCTACACATTCCATCGCGAGGAATCCGGGCTTGCGGCAAATGTCAGCCATATCGCGATGTCCAATAACGGCGATATCGTCTGGGTTTTCGATGGCGGTGGAAATGCCATGGAAGATCTCCACGGTCTCGGAAAATGGAAATCCCTTCCTTCCGGGTTTATCGACGGAACCTTCGTCCAAACCATCGGCTATCTCATCGACAACAATTGCATCTATCGCCGTTTGCCACAAGCTGAAACCGAGAAAGTTACCTGTGTCGACAACGGTTTCCAGCTTCGCGGCATCGTTTCCAATGGCAACGATATCGTCGTCGGCATGGCAAATGCGCAGAACTATTTTACGGCAAAACTCGAAAATGACCGTCTGAGCGAACCCAGTCCCGTAACACAGCCGTTATCGGACGACATCCGTTTGGGAGCCTGTGGCGGTAAACCTTTCGTCCACGATCTCGAGAACAAACGCATCATTATCGACGGCAATGTCACGGAAAATGCCGTCGACGCCGTCTGCATTCAAAACAAACCGACCATCCTCAAATCGGAATCCGTGCGCGAAGGCGTCTGGTTGCTTTCCCTGTTGTCCGACGAGCATCCCTGGAAAATGGAAGTCGGATTCAATCCAGAGAGCGCTCGTTTAGTGCGTTCCGGTTCCAGCTGGTGGCTGGCCTCGGAAGCCATCGATGCCACTTATCCCCTGATTCTGATGAGTTCAGATAACGGAAAAACGTGGAGCTGGCGGCGCAATACGATTACCGATTTTCACGCCGTCGCCACGGCGGGATCTTATGCCGTCGCAGTCGGCGATAACAGCACGATCCTGTATTCCGATAACTACGGTCAAAGCTGGACTCAGCTTTCGCCGCATTCAAACATGACGCTTCGCGATGTCTGTCTTACGCCGGACGGTTCTTTCGGGCTCGCCGTTGGCGACGGCGGGACCATCTATCGCTCTCAGAATGGCCTCAACCACTGGACAAAGCTCAAATACAAGTTCGATTTCGACATCACATCCTGCACAATCGCCAAGCGAGAAAATGATATTCAGATATACTTCGCTGGAAAGGGTGGCGTGATTTATACCATGCCGCGCAACATGTCCCCTCTGGAGCTCATCGCGACCCCCATTCTCGAAGATATTTACAGCCTTACAACGCTTGAAACAGGCGAAGTCCTGGCAGTCGGCGGCATCTATCAGGATCCGGCAACGATCTGTGAAAACGGCTTCATCATCGAAGCCGATAAATCGCCCAAATCCCTCTGGCACACGCTCCTCCTCGTCATTCTGTTCGGCGTTTTCTGGATCTTCACGATCGTCAAACTTTATCGGAGTTTAAAACGCCCCGAGGACTCGGAACACCCGACAAACACAAATGAAGAAAGCCTTGAAGGCACGTAGCCATGGAAAAACTCATTAAGGCAGGTCTGGCTCATCGCGTTCTCGTGATCGACGGTGCCATGGGGACGATGATCCAGCGACAGCATTTAACCGAAAGTGATTATCGCGGATCGCGTTACGCAAACCATGCCTGTGCTCTCAAGGGCAATCACGATGTGCTCGCGCTGACTTGCCCCGATGTCATCTGCGATATCCATTGCGAGTATATTCGCGCCGGATCCGACATCATCGAAACGAATACATTTGGCGCCAATCAAATTACTCAGGAAGAATACGGGCTCGCAGGTGACGTCATTGCGATGAACGAAGCCGCCGTCAGACTGGCTAAAAAAGCCGTTCAAATCGTTGGCCGCCCTTGTCTCGTCGCTGGTTCCATCGGCCCTACAAATACATCGCTTTCCATTGCATCCGATGTCGATCATCCCGAACTCCGAAAACTCGGTTTCGATGAGTTCGTCGCCGCTTACGAACAGCAAATACGGACATTGCTCTATGCAGGAATCGACCTGATCCTCATCGAAACGGCGTTTGATGTCCTCAACGCGAAAGCCGCGCTCTATGCTGCCCAATCTGCATTTCAAGCGACTGGAACCGTTGTTCCCATCATGGTTTCATCCTCACTCGCAGATCAGGCCGGAAGGCTTTTGTGCGGCCAGGAACTCGAAGCCTTTGTTCAGACGATTGCGGCATTTCATCCGGCCGTGATCGGCCTGAATTGCGGTTTTGGCGTCCTCGACATGGAACGATTTCTGCCGGTTCTCGCGAAATCCGTTCCCGACGATATCGCCATCAGTTGCTATCCCAATGCCGGTCTCCCGGACAGTGCGGGCGCATACCACGACTCGCCCGAATACATGGCACAAAAACTCGCGGAATTCGTGCAGAACGGGTGGCTCAATATCGTCGGAGGCTGTTGCGGAACAACCCCCGAACACATCCGTGCCATTGCTGGCAAAGTTAGGAATATCGATCACATCCGTCCGCTGAAATCCGCCAAAACACTCGACAAACTCGATCTGTGCGGTCTTGGAACGATCGATGAAACAGGTCGAATGGTCATCGCAGAACGTGCCAATGTGACGGGTTCGCGTCGGTTCAAACGGCTCATCGAACAAAAAAAATGGGATGAAGCCCTCGATGTGACGCGTTCGCAGATGAAACAAGGTGCCCAACTCATCGACATCTGCATGGATTCTGTCGAAGAGGCTCCGCTGTGTATGCGCGAATTTCTGAGGAGAATGAATGCCGAGCCGTGGATTTCCCGTTACCCCGTCGTGCTCGACAGCAGTGATTTTGAAGTCATCCGCGTCGGGCTTCGCGAATGCCAGGGACGATGCCTCGTCAATTCGATAAGCCTTAAAAATGGCGAAGATGAATTCTTGCAGCATGCCCGCGAAATCCATGCATTGGGTGCCGCTGTCGTCATCATGGCATTCGACGAAAAAGGGCAGGCCTCGACGACGGAACGTCGCGTCAGCATTCTGTCCAGAGCCATCCAGTTGCTCCTCGAACGCGCAAACTTCCGCCTTTCCGATATCGTCGTCGATCCCAACATACTCGCCATTGGCACCGGCCTCGAGGAACACGCCAATCAGGCCGTCAGCTTTATCGAAACATGCCGCCTATTGCGCGAACGCTTTCCGGGCATTCACACGAGCGGCGGTTTGAGCAATCTGTCCTTTTCGTTTCGCGGGCGCGACGATGTTCGTGCGGCTATTCACACGGCGTTTCTTCGTCAGGCGGGTTCAGATCTCACGATGGTCATAGCAAATCCGGCGACGATGTCGGTTCAATCCGATCCGGAACTCGACAGGCTTGCCGACAATCTCGTGGCCTGTCGCGGTGACGATGCGCTCGAAAACCTTCTCGAATGGATGAAAACGCACGCACCGGAAGGCGATACCAAACCCGTTCAAAACGATAGAAGCGATGCGCTTTTGCCCGAAGAAAGGCTTAAACACGCCTTTATTCATGGCATTTCCAAGCATCTCGAAGACGACATGAACGCCCTCAGCGAACGGCTGAAACCGCTCCAAATCATCGAAGGGCCGCTCATGGATGCCATGAACGAGGTGGGAGAGCGATTCGGGCGGGGCGAAATGTTCCTTCCGCAGATCGTCAAGGCCGCCAGAATGATGAAACAGGCCATTGCCTGCCTGCCCATTCCCCAAACAGAGCATGGATCGACGCGCAAAAAAATCCTGATCGCCACGGTCTTTGGCGATGTCCACGATATTGGCAAGAACATCGTCGGTATCGTGCTTTCATGCAGCGGCTATGAAGTCATCGATCTCGGCGTCATGGTCGAAACACAACGCATTGTCGAAGCCGCACGCGATGTCGATGCAATTGGCCTGAGCGGTTTGATTTCGCCGTCGCTTGGCGTCATGGTGGATGTCGCGAAAGCCTTAAATGATGCAGGAATTCGCGTTCCGTTGTTCGTCGGTGGCGCGGCCGCCAATGACGCGCACGCGGCCTTGCACCTTGCACCGGCTTATGCGCCTGGGCATTGCTGTCATATCGCCGATGCATCAAAAGTTCCCGGCGTGCTGAAAGAATGGCTTTCGCCCGAAACGCAGTCCGAATTTATCCGCCGTCTCGAAGAAAAACACGCCCAAATTCGGATGGCCGCACAGGCGCAGAACAGGCCGACGGTATCCATTGCCGAGGCCAGAAAACTGGCTCCGGCGCATACGTTTTCGCCCGAGTTGACGGCCGCAATCAAAGTACAGATTTGCCAGGGATTGCGTCGCCTGACGTGGACGACACACGACCTTTATGCGCGATTGGACTGGGCATTTGTCGAACGCACGCTGGCGGCCAAAACGCCAGAAACACGGCAACTTTTAAGACAGCAGTCTCACCTTCTATGTCGTCATGCCGATGAGACTGGATGCCTTCAGACACAGGCACGCCTTATCTTTTTGCCCGCCTGTCGTTCGGGAGACGATATCGTGTTGCCCGATTCGGAGACGACGCTTTGGGGCATTCGCGTTCAGCAGGAAAATCTTCCGCATGACGCGCTGGCGGATTGGATTCCCGAATCGGACGGGGGCATTGGGCTTTTTGCTCTGTCCACGTCGTGCGATGGCATGGAGAACTTGCCCGATATTCCGGATGTCGGGCTCGATGGCGAACACATCGCGATTCTCGCGCAGACACTGGCTGCGGCACTCGTCGAGGCTGCCAACGTGACCATGCACGAAGAAATCGTCCGTCCGCTTGGAAATTACATTTGCCCTGCCCCGGGATATCCAATTTCGCCCGATCACAGCCTCAAAAAAGACATTCTCAGGCTCACACGGGCGCATGAAATCGGCATTTCCCTTACGCCTGGATTTATGATGCAACCGCTCGCGTCAATCTGCGGCATGACGATTGTGCATCCCGAGGCGCGTTATTTCCATCCCGGCAGGATCGAACGCGATCAATGGGGTGACATGGCGACCCGTCGAAATATGGATATCGCTGAATTGATGCGGATTTGCGGGCAATAGCTGCATTCATTGCCCTTTTAGGGCGATTTGCTTCTAATTTCGCCACACTCGCCTATTTTTTGAACGTGATGCTTCTTCGATAGACGCCTTTGAATTTGAGATAGCATCCGTAATCGAAGCCCCGGACTTGATTCTCGATGCAGAAATCGGCTTTGTGCGAGCCAAAATACTGGGGTTCGAAGTTGATACCCATCGTGGAGCCGGTGATGCGGATATCGAAATGGGCGACATCGTTATCCTCGGGGGCGCATTTTTCAAGGATTTGATTGCGAAGTGCAGGGGCGATGGTGTGCTCGAAGATTTCATCGATTTCGGCCTGAGTTTGCATTTCCTGGGACGAATCGAAGCAGGACGTAAGCTCGGGTTCCATGACGAGTTCTGATTTTGTCGTCGTCAGTATGCAGGCAAAGACAAATGCAATGATCACGAGTACGAGCGAGACGATGGGCAGAACAAATTTTGCAGTTTTAACCAGCTTTGGATCGTTGTCAGAAGCTGCCGTAGAATTGTTGGATGACGTGAGCTGAACGATGCTTTTCAAGTCATCGATAACTTCTGAGAAAGACTGGTAACGGAAATCGCGTTCTTTTTCGAGGCACTGACGGATAATGCGTT
The DNA here is from genome assembly GCA_045597285.1 of Myxococcota bacterium. Lineage (GTDB taxonomy): Bacteria > Myxococcota_A > Bradymonadia > UBA4248 > UBA4248 > UBA4248. The sequence continues at coordinate 5,611 of JAZODZ010000640.1, read as the reverse complement.
CGATTTCGGGATGAACCGGGGAACCGTCGGCTCTGGAGAAATCCGGGACGGGTTGCTGACATTGTGCCTGCATGACGCGCCAGAGCGTTGGATCGTCGAATGGCAGGCGGTTGCATTCCATGAAATAGAGCACGATACCGAAGGAATAGATGTCGGAACGTTTGTCGACTTCCTGGCCGTAGCATTGTTCGGGACTCATGTATTGTGGCGTTCCGAAAGCAATGCCGGACTGCGTTTTGTAGACGCAGTTGTCGACATGCACGATACCGAAGTCGAGGAGTGTCAGGGTAAGGAGCTTGCCATTCTGCGAGAGCATCAGGTTGGATGCTTTGACATCGCGGTGAATGATATTAGCATTGTGTACGGTTTCGAGGGCATCGGCGAGAATGAGCGCGAAGTCGACGACCTGCATCTCGGAAAAGACAGTGCCCGACAGAATATAATCTTCGAGTGTCCTTCCCTTCACGAACTCCATGACGATATAGAGACGTTCATCGACCTCGAGTCGTTCGTGCATTTTGACGATATTGCAATGCTGGACAGCTTGAAGTGCATTGATTTCGGTGATGAATCTATCGACAATTTTTTTGTCTTTATAGCATTCGTCGAGAAGGATTTTAATGGCGACTTTCATTCCGCTGCCTAACTGGGAAGCGAGGTAGACTTCGCCGAAACCGCCTTTTCCGAGCATTTTTTCAACGAGGTAGCAGTTGCCATTTTTGGGATCGCCGATCACAGTTCCATCTGGACAGCTTTGCGTTGGCTGTTCCTGACTGTTGGTAATCTGTGAGGGAACGAGTGTTTTTTGGTTATTCATGTCTCTTATTCACCGTCTTTGAAGCATCCATTCTTCGTTAAGGATACACGGAGTAGCCTTATAACTGATAATGGGCACGATGTGATAATTTTTTGAAAACTCATGTAGTTATTCAAATTCTTGCAGAGTGTCTGAATTACATGGTTTAATCGGGATGAGGCAGGAGGGAATTATTCAGATTCTAAGAGGGGGGCTGAATTAGACGGGGGGAGTGAAATGATGCATGGGGGAAGCCAGGCGTATGCAATAGCCTGGCGGCGCCGCCGTATCGCAGATAGGCGGCGCGGCATTGCGTAAGTGGCGGAGCCACTTAGCAATGCCCATTACAAATAAAAAAGCGTTACGGCGTGGTACAAATACTGCGGAGTTCATCGAGATAGATGCTTGCGGTTTCGACGAGGGCTTCGGACTCGGACTTATTGAGATAACGAATGAGTTTTTTGTCCTGGCGCAACGAGTACAGGCGCGGATTTTTGGAGATCATCGCGACGAGTTTCATGGGATCGAGCTTTGAATTGTCGCCGATATCGAGAATTATCGAGGTGTAGTTGGCATCCATCGATTTAATGCCGAGGGCACCGAGCATAATCTTGAGTTCGAACGAATCCTTGAGCGCGTTGGCTTCTTTAGGCGCTTTGCCAAAGCGGTCGATGATTTCGCCAAAGATGTCGTAGAGCTGATCGACGGTTTCGGCATTTGCGAGCCGCTTGTACATGAGCAGGCGCATTTGGACGTCGGGGATATAATCGTCGGGGATGTAGGCTGAAACGGGGAGATTGACTTCGGATTCGATATTGAGATCGGTCGGGATGCCCTGGATTGCGTTGGCGGCTTCCTGAAGGAGTTCGGCGTACATATCGAGGCCGACTGCGGCGATATTACCGCTTTGTTCTGCGCCAAGGAGATTACCGCTACCGCGCATTTCGAGATCGAGATAGGCGATTTCGAGGCCCGAACCGAGTTCGGTGAGGCGTTCGATGGCCGACAGTCGCTCGCGGGCGATGTCTGAAATTTCGTCCTTTCCGGTCAACAGGTAGCAATAGGCGCGTTCCGACGAGCGTCCGACGCGGCCGCGAATCTGGTAGAGCTGGGCGAGCCCAAAGCGTTCGGCATGGGAGACGATAAGGCAGTTTGCCGAGGGGATGTCGATGCCGGACTCGATGATCGTCGTGCAGAGGAGGATGTCGACTTCGTGGTGAATGAAGCTGAACATGGCCTGTTCGAGGTCTTTTTCGGGCATTTGACCGTGGGCGACGGCGATTCGGGCTTTTGGCGCGAGACGGCGGATCATCTCGTGATACTGGGGAAGTTCCTCGACGCGATTGTGGAGGAAATAGACTTGTCCGCCGCGTGCGAGCTCGTGTTCGATGGCTTCGGCGACAATGGTTTCGGACATTTTGGCGACGAAAGTGTGAATGGCGAGCCGATCATTTGGAGGCGTTTCGATGACGGAGAGGTCTTTGAGGCCGCCGAGACACATCTGAAACGTGCGAGGAATGGGCGTGGCAGTCATCGTGAGGCAGTCGATGCCTTCGGCGAGACTTTTGATTTTTTCTTTGTGTGCAACACCGAAACGGTGTTCTTCGTCAATGATGAGAAGGCCGAGCGACTTGAAGACGACGTCTTTGGAGAGGAGGCGGTGCGTTCCGATGAGGATGTCGGTTTTGCCGATAGCGAGATCGGCGAGTATTTGCTTGACTTCCTTGGGTTTTCGGAAGCGGTTGAGGGACTCGATGGTGACGGGGTGGCCGTTGAAACGGCGGAGGAAGTTTTCGTAATGCTGTTCGGCGAGGATCGTCGTCGGCACGAGGACGGCGACCTGTTTTCCGTCGAGGACGGCCCGCATGGCGGCTCGCATGGCGACTTCCGTTTTTCCGAACCCGACATCGCCGCAGACGAGGCGTTCCATGGGGCGTGGCTGGTGCATATCTTTGAGCACCATATCGATGGCTTTGGCCTGATCGGGCGTTTCTTCGTAAGGGAAATCGTCTTCAAAGGCCTGGAAAAAGGGATCGCGTTCTGAAAAGGCGAAGCCGGTTTTATTCTGGCGTTTTGCGTAGAGATCGATGAGGTCGATGGCGAGTTTCTTGACGTTCTGGCGGACTCGTTCTTTTGTTCTTTCCCATGCGCCGCCGCCGAGTTTGTCGAGTTTTGTGGGTTTCTCGGCACCGGCGTATTTCTGGATGCTTCGAAGGCGTTGGACGGGAATATATAATTTTCCGGTGTCGGCGTAGGTAATAAAGAGGAAATCGCCTTTGATGCCAGAGACTTCGAGCGTGACGAGGCCCTGGTATTGTCCGATGCCGTGATCGGTATGGACGACGTAATCGCCGACTTTGAGGTCGCGGAACGAGTTGAGGACGTGCGTGTCGTCGAGTTTTTTAGTCGGTTTGCGGATGGTTTTGGCACCGAAGATTTCGGATTCGGTGATGACGGCGACGGGTTCGATGGCGTATCGGAAGCCGGAGGAAAGCGTTCCCTGATAGAGGCGGATGCCCTGGGCTGGGGCTTCGCGATCGATGTGGATATTGAACGGCCCAGAGGCGACCGCGATGGGAATCGAGAGTGGGCGGAACAGTGCCCTGAGGCGTTCGAGCATACCGGAGGAGTGGGCCACGATAGCGATTTCTCCGTAAACCTTTTGCCATTCGCCGATATTGTCGACGAGGATTTTGAGGAAATCTTCGGAACGTTGTCCTGTCATCTGTCGGCGCTGCGCGACGAGATCGCCGTTGTCGAGAGAGTCGAACCATGCGGTATCGCCGTGATTGAGGCCGAGTACGATGGAGAGGCCGGTATATAGGATTTTGTGTGCTGCGAGTTTATCCTGAATGAACTCGAAACTGAGGATGTGATCGCGTGGCGGTGAGACAAGGCGCGATTCGTCGAGTGCGTGCTGGTACTGTTTGTCGAGTATTTCGGCGGCTTTTTTATAGGTATCGAGGCAGAGTTCGGGTTCCATCCAGAAGACGTCGGCGTCTGAATCGATATAATCGAAAAGCGTCGAAGTGTTGTCATAGTAGGCCGGCATGAGGGCCTGAATGCCCCAGAAAAGGACGCGTTCTTCGAGCTGTTCGCGATTTTTTCGTGTAATTTTGGACGGCCACTCGAGTTCGTCGGCCCACTCGGTGATATGGTTGATGGCGGTGTTTGTATTTTCGGGTGTTAATAGGATTTCGGATGCGGGGAGGATGATGGCATCGGCGCGTTTTTCGATGGTGCATTGCGTTTCGGCGTCGAAGGAGCGAATTTCGTCGATTTCATCGCCAAAGAATTCGCATCGCACGGCGAATGGATGAGCGGGGGAGTAGATGTCCATAATTCCGCCGCGCATGGCGAATGTTCCCGGGGTATCGACTTCCTGGGCCTGCGCGTAACCCATTTCGAGCAGCCGGGCTTTGAGGATGTCCATATCGCATTCGGTATGGGCACGGAGTAGGATGGAATTATCGCGCAAAACCTGGATGGGGATGGTTCGTCGGGCGAGCGTGTTGATGCTGGTGAGGACGAGTTTTGGGTGGTCGTTGCGGAGTTTGTGGAGGCCCTGGATTCGAGCGGCGACCTGACGTCGATTTTGTGCGACGCCACTGTAAATACCAGCCTGGATTTCGGGGATATGGACGCATTCCATGGCGGCACGGCGCGAGAAGAATGCGATATTGTCTTGCAATTGCTGGAGGATCTGATCACTGGAGGCGATGATCACGATTTGTTTTTTTCGGTTGGCGTGCAGTTCAGACAGGAGGAGGGCTGTTGAGCCGGGGTTCAGGCCGCAGATGTTTGTCGGCTGCGGCCGATCGAAGCATGAGAGGACTTCGAGCATTCCTGTTTCGTGCAGGTTATTGATTCGTTCTTTTTCTCGCATATTAAGTCATAATCTTTTGTAGGGCGATTTTCCAACAATCATCTGGCCTCACCCCCCTGTCCCCCTCTCCAATGGAGCTGAGGAAGGGACATTTTGTATTATTGTATGTGTTTTTGGGGAATCCCCTACGGGGATGGTTATGGTTGAATAACCTGATCCCCCGGTAGGCGCTTACGCGCCAACCGGGGGCTACAAACATGGAAGCCCTACGGGCTTCTATTATTTGCGTCATTTACAGCATTTGTCCCTTCCTTAGGGCAACGCCGGGGGATTAACGGAATCCCCCAAAACCAGAACACTTATGGAGTTCATATCTTGGAAACTTTTCCTGATTCCCCGGTAGGCGCTACGCGCCAACCGGGGCTACAAACATGGAAGCCCTAACGGGCTTCGTTGTTTCACGACTTTGCGTACTCCGTGCCTCTCCCAATGGAAAGAGGCGCGATAGCAGCGAGTGAGGCCCCTCGCTAAAAACCTCAATCTCTCTTAACACATCTCGCGTCCCAGATAGTCAGATATTCACCTTTGTCATTCTTGGCAATCGTGCTCTTTTCCTCACACACTTCGCTACTGCTGCAATCCTGATTCACAAGTTGAAAATCTTTCCATTGACCATACTGGCAAGACTGGCGTTTGCGGTCATTATTGGGATCGCAACGATAACCGTTATAATCAGTGTTCATATTTGGCATAGCAGAAATATCGCATTGTACGCAACTCGGGGTATTGTCTAGGGGAGAGGTAATACACACGGGAGTATTATCTGAACAAGTTTGAATCGTTTCCCAATATCGTTTTCCCTTGGATTCCTTGCATTCCTCGATGATGGTTTGCGGCGTGTCTTTGTCGCCCGGTTTGCATCGCTTTTCACCGAGGTTTTCGCATGTATTGGTATTGTCGACACATTTATTTGTTTTGGTGTCGCAAAT
>JAZODZ010000639.1:0-2006 GCA_045597285.1 Myxococcota bacterium | reverse complement strand
CGAAGAAACAAAACCGGAAAATATCTTGCTCGTCTGTGATGCCATGATCGGTCGCGATGCCGTCAATACCGCCGTCCAGTTTAATGAAAAACTCGAGCTGAGCGGCTTCATTATGACAAAACTCGATGGCGATGCCCGTGGCGGTGCCGCGCTTTCCATTAAAGAAGTTACTGGAAAACCGATCCGATTCGTCGGCGAAGGCGAACAGGTCGAAAAACTCAAGATTTTCCGCCCGGAAGGCCTCGCAAGCCGTATCCTTGGTATGGGCGATATCGTCGATATCATGGTCGACTTCGAACGCGTCGTCGATGAAGAACGCGCTCAGAAAGATGCGCTCGAAATGCTTTCCGGTAAATTCGATTTCCATCATTTCCTGGCTCAGCTCGATATGATCCAGAAAATGGGATCCCTGCGCGGCATTATGGAACGCATGCCCTTCTTCTCTGGCATGAGCGACAAGATCAATGTCGATGAGGGCGAGATCACTAAGATTAAGTCCATGATCCAGTCCATGACCGAAAAAGAACGGCGCGATCCCGATTTGATGTTCGCACGTTCTCGCCAAGTCCGCGTCGCTAAAGGTTCCGGCCATACCGTCAAGGATGTCGCCGACCTGATGCAGAGATTCTCACTCATGCGCAATATGATGGGAAGACTCGGAACGAACACGAGCTGGCTGAGCAAGATTCCTGGCCTCGGGCAACTCAATACCCTCCGCCAGCTCTCCAACATGGATTTCTCCGAACTCTTTGGTTCCATGGTCGATTCCGCACTTCCGAGCGGCATTAACCAGGATATGCTCAATTCGCTTCCCCGTGGGTACACGCCTCCCGGGTTCCAGGGCAATATGATGGCGCGTCCCCCATTGACGAAAGAACAAAAACAAAAACGCAAACTCGCCCGCGAAAATCGTAAAAAACGTAAATAATCGGGTCGAGTGAATGATCGGGTGAGATGATGGATAGCCTGTTTAATGATATTCTTGGGCATGAAGGCGTGAAAAACGGCTTGATCCATGCCGCACTGACAGGCCACTTACACCATGCGTTGCTCTTTTCCGGCCCATCCGGGGTCGGAAAAGCCATGCTCGCAAGGGCTTTCGTGCAGGCCATGTTCTGCGAAAAGTCAGACGAACAATCGCTCAGTCGATGTCTGACATGCCACAACTGCAACAGAATCAAGGCCAAAATCCATCCCGACGTCATCGAGATAGAAGAATCCGCGGCAACCATAAAAATCGAGGTGATCCGCGATCTCCAGAGCCGTCTCGTTTATGCGCCGTATGAATCCGCAATGCGGTTTGTACTCATTCACGACATCCATAAAATGCAGGAAGCCGCCGCCAATTGCTTTTTGAAAACGCTCGAAGAACCGCCCGAAAGTACGACTTTTATTCTGATTACAAACCAGATTCAGAGAATTATCCCCACGATCATCAGCCGTTGTCAGAGTGTTCGCTTTGCACCGTTCGGTATGAATGATGTGGCCGATTTCCTGGTGTCGAAGGGCGTATCGCAAACCGAGGCGACACAAATTGCCGTGATGTCCGGCGGAAGCCTCGGATACGCCCTGGAACTGAGTTCCAGCGATTACAAAAATGACGTGATTCATGCCTTTGAAGAGATGCTCGAAACCGATTCGGTTCTCGATGCTTTTTCCGTGGCCGCGTGTATGAAGGGAAAAAAAGACAAGGCCGAAGCCTTGCTCAAGCTGATGCAGATCTATGTCCGCGATATGCTCGTCTTGAAAGCATCCGGCTCAGAATCAGTCATATTGACGCCGTATCGCGACAAAATGCAGGCCCGACTCGACAAGGTTTCCGAAAGCGATTTGCAACGCGCAACCGGCATCATTCAGGAAGTCACCGAGTCTTTTCAAGGCAACGTCAATGAACTCCTCGCCTGGGAACGCCTCTTGATCGGGCTGCATGGCGTTTTGTATTAGACACCGCGCGTATGCCAATAGCGCGGGGCGGTCGGCGTATGCAATAGCCGACCGGGCGAGCC
>JAZODZ010000638.1:0-3025 GCA_045597285.1 Myxococcota bacterium | reverse complement strand
CCCCATGTCAAGGCGATTTATGCGCAGCGAAATCACCTATTCCACTAGGCGTGCCATACAACGCTTACGGCAAAAACACAGGGCGTACGCCTTTATCTCCCTGGCATTGGGGAACTCTTTTTTTACTCCCTTTGCATACCGACGTCTGTCGATTTGATGTTCGGCTTCATCCAGTGCGGCCAGCATCTTGGCCTCGATGATATCTTCCTCATCGGTCTTAGGCTCGGATTTCATCCCCTCGTCAATTTGTTTCTGTGTCACACATTTGAGTTCAAACACCACTGACCGAAGTGAACCATAAGCCACAACATCCGGACGCCCCTCGCCATACTCGCGGTTCGAGATTACCCGGCTAAACGGCGTCCTCACCAACAGCCCCAATAGCATCCCATGATAGAAATTTTCATGATAATCAAAGACACTGACCGAATCCATCAAAATATCATTTAATATCTCCTCAATCCGCGCAACATCCTCCTTCCACAATGCATCTCCTAGTGAATCAACAGGACAAGAATTGATATAAATATCCTGCCACCAATGACGCATCGCGGAATACATCACGCTTCGAATTTCCCGATTGGGAATCGCCACTTCGGCTTCTGTCTCATCATTCTCATTTTTATATGTACGAATTGCTTTCAGATAGCCTGTATATAATAAAAAACTCCATATTGCTTCGGGATTGATATTCAAATCACGGTATGACAAATTTTTATACACTTTTATATTCTGCGTCTCACCATTCATCAAACGAGCAAGGCGTTCCCTGTGAACGGGATTTCTCTCTATAAGATGTTCTATAATATCATTTCCACTTGTCAATACCCAATATGGCTGAATGGCACTTTCTTCCCCTTCGCCATTGTAAAGCCCTCGTATCGCATTGAGCATACTCCACGGATTAAATACTTTCCGTCCTCCAAAATTATAGCCATCGTACCATTGTTCAATGGCCGTATATTTTTCATCCAAGCCATAATAAGCCAGCATTCGTTTGACATCAGCCTCGGTAAATCCCCAGTATTCATCGGGTAACACACTCGTTACATCGATCACCCCGGGATTGTTCATGCCGGTAAAAATAGATTCCTTTGCAACGCGCATACACCCGGCAATAATACCAAAAGCAAGGTTATTATTAGATTTGAAACCAGATGATATAAAATTCCCCACGAGTTTTACGGTCTTTTCAAACAATTCAAAGCCCGGATGATGCATGTCATAAATGGCAGCCTGCTGCAAAGGCACATCGTACTCGTCGATGAGAATCACGGTCTTTCGCTTCGTGGCCTTATAAATCCATTCACACAACTTACTAAGTGCATCCTCAAGCTCCTCTTGTGCAACACGTACACTACGAATCTGTAGAAACTGTTCATGCTCAAAAGCACTCAGCGCAGGGTGGTCCAGCAAATAATCATGCGCTCCACAAGCCGAAGACAGTGCATTGCGCAATTTCGTCACCATTTCATCTAACGAATCGTTGCGCATGCCTTTGAGTGAAATCGAAATCACCGGATACTGCCCCAGGTGCTTCAGCACATTCTCCCCGGCTTTCATGACCTTGAGACCCTCAAAATACCGGCGGTTATCGACGGGCTTGCCTTCGTCATCGAGGCGATACTCAAAAAACGTCTGGAGCGTGCGCAGCATCAAGGTTTTGCCGAATCGACGTGGTCGCGTGAAAACGCATATATTGCGCTCCTGCTCGATCAGATACGAAATAAAACCTGTTTTGTCGGTATAGTAAATTCCCTTGTCTTTAAGCGCTGTAAAGCTCTCCGGAATTTCTCCAAACGGTATTAATTTTCGTTCATGATTCATCGCCATCTCCATCGCCCTTCATCATCCCCCCGCCATTTCTTTTCAGAAACAGCAATCATCTTGTCGCTCGCCATTTGCCATAAGTCAAGGCGATTTATGCGCAGTGGAATCACCTATTCCACCAGCCGCACCATACACCATTTTCGGCAAAAACATACCGCATACGCAAACACACTACGTGCGGCGGGTTCATCATCTAAAACAGCCTCGATATATTCATTGTCATGAATTTGTTTGACAGCCTCATCCAGTTTCGAGGCCATCAGTTTTTTGATTCTGGAACGATCGTTGTCTTTGATTCCGGCGGCTTCCAATGCTTTGGGCGTGACACACTTGAGCTCGAGGATAATGCCTTTCGCCCCGATGACAGTCACGACATCCGGCCTGCCCTCCCCGTATTCGTCATTGGAATGTACCTGAGACACCGTTCGCAACAAACCGACTGTCATGCCATGATAGAACGCCTCGTTATAGTCAAACACGCTCACACTGCCTTTAAGCGCTAGCCGAAATTCACGTTCTATCGTTTCTACATCTGCCGCAACCAAAGCATTTGCCAATGGCTTCGTATCAAAACTGGGAACCTGTATATCCTGCCACCAATGACGCATCGCGGAATACATCACGCTTCGAATTTCCCGATTGGGAATCGCCACTTCGGCTTCTAAAATATCATCATCATTTTTATCGATATAAACAGCTTTCAGATAACCCGTAAAAAGCAGAAAACTCCATATCGCCTCGGGATTATCCTGCAATTCCCGATAAGACAGATTCTCGTACACGGGAACTGTCATCGTCTTCCCCTCCATCAATCTGGCCAAAGCCTCGCGATGATTGGGATTGCGATCAATCATATCGTCAATAATATCATTGCCACTCGTCAGACACCAATACAGTTTGATTGCATTTTTCCCATATCCATTGACCAAACCACGTATGGCGTTCAGAAGACTCCATGGATTGAAAACCTTGCGCCCACTGTATGCGTAGCCATCATACCACTGTTCAAGCAACTCATATTGGTCCTCGATACCATAATAGGCCAACATAGCCTTGACCTCGTCTTCGGTAAATCCCCAGAATTCCTCGGGAATATCATCCAATACCGTGATCACCCCGGGATTGTTCATGCCCGTAAAAATAGATTCTTTGGCAACACGCGTACACCCCGATATGATGCCATAAGCCAGGTTGC
>JAZODZ010000637.1:0-5767 GCA_045597285.1 Myxococcota bacterium | reverse complement strand
TCCTCACTGAACTAGTGCCGTCATTGGCAACCAACAAACGTCTCAATAATTCAAAAATTCACTCTTAGTCATTATTTTTACCATTAAATTTGTTTTTTTTAGTATCCTGTCGAATTTTAATAGTTTTTGTCCCTTCCTCAGCCCATTGGGAGAGGGAAACTTCATATTAAGAAAATAATTAAAAATGAAATAATCATTAATAAAAAGATAACGCCAATGATAAATGCAGGAGAATCATTTTTACGTTTAACATCATTCCTGCTCATTGCATTCAATGCGGCTTTGTTCTGCATTTTTGCGGTCTGACACTGCTTTTTTAATTCAACATATTTGATATTGTCGGGTTCTATTTTTAATATTTCATTATAATATTCGAGGCGTTTGTCGTATTCGTTATCCGGTGTGGCATCGAGCAGAAGTTCATATTTTGATATTTTGTTATATTTTTCAACGCCCTCGGTGAGCAGTTTTCCTAGAGATGCAAAACTTTCATCATATTTTCTTGCGATCTGATATTGATGATAAATTTCTTGCGCTTCGGTAAAGTTTTTCTGTTTAATACATTGAGCGAGCGTTTTGAGAATGAGGTCGCGCTGATCCTGAAATTCCTGTAGTTTTAAATCGCGCTCGAGCGATTTTGTGTCGCCCTCTTTAGGCTGTTCATTGCCATGCGACTGTTGTTCATCGCCATGCGCCTGTTTTGGCTGTTCAGCGCCATACGACTGATAGCCCGCAGGTTCTGATTGCGAATGATAATTCTGTTGGGTGCTGTCTGTGTTCATAGCAAGCTCCCCGAAATCCGGAAATATTCCGGATTTCTGCGGTTAATCCTCGTCTTCGTCGTTTTTGAGAACGGCGAGAAATGCTTTTTGAGGAATTTCAACTTCACCAATCTGCATCATGCGCTTTTTACCGGCTTTCTGTTTTTCGAGCAGTTTGCGTTTTCGCGTGATGTCGCCGCCGTAGCATTTGGCGAGCACGTCTTTGCGGACAGGATTGACAGTCTCGCGTGCGATGATGTTGCCACCAATGGCGCCCTGGATTGGGATTTTGAACTGATGGCGAGCGATGGTTTCGGAGAGGCGTTTGCAGATGATTCGCGCCCTTTCGACTGCGCGATCTTCGTGGACGAGCACGCTGAGTGCATCGACTTGCTCGTGATTGACGAGGATGGACAGCTTGACCAGCTTTGTCCTTCGATATTCGAGGAAATCGTAATCGAACGAGGCATATCCCTTGGAAACCGTTTTGAGCCGGTCGTAGAAGTCGAACAGAATTTCGCTCAGCGGCAGCTCAAAAATGAGTTCGACGCGCCGTGAATCGATGAAATTCATGCCCGCCTGGACGCCTCGCCGGGATATGCACAGATTGATGACGGCACCGACAAAATCCTTAGGGAGCATGAAACTGGCGCGGATGTAAGGTTCTTCGGCGTAATCGATGGTGGATGGGTCGGGATATTTGACGGGATTGTCTACTTCGACGGATTCACCGGAACGCAGATGGACGATATATTCGACGCTCGGGGCGGTGAGAATAATGCTCTGATCGTATTCGCGTTCGAGTCTTTCCTCGGTGATTTCGAGGTGCAAGAGCCCGAGAAAACCGCATCGGAAACCCTGTCCCAGAATCGACGACGAGTCCCGCGTATAGACGAGCGAGGCGTCGTTGAGCTTGAGTCGTTCCATGGAATCGGCGAGTTCGGGGAAATCGTCGGTACTGAGTGGATAGATGGAGCTGAATACGACGGGCTTGACTTCCTTGAAGCCTTCGAGCATTTCGGTGCAGCCGCCTTCTTCGAGAGTGATGGTGTCACCGACACGGGCTTCGGAGATCGTTTTCATGCCCGTGATGATGTACCCGACTTCACCGGCGCTCAGGGACTGCCTCGATACCTGCTTGAGCTGCATGACGCCGAGTTCTTCGATTTTATAGCACGCATTCGTCGACATGAGTTTGATGCGGTCACCCGACCGAAGCGTGCCATTGAACACGCGCACGTAGACGATAACGCCGCGATAGGGGTCGTACAGCGAATCGAAGATGAGCGCCTGCAAGGGTGCGTTAATGTCTCCAGTCGGCGCGGGAATGCGTTTGGCGATGGCCGCGAGGGCTTCGTCAATGCCTTCGCCTGTTTTGGCGCTCGTGTGGAGGGCTTCGAGCGGGTCGAGGCCGAGCTCGCTTTCGATCTGCTCGTTGCACATGTCGATGTCGGCGGCCGGAAGGTCAATCTTATTGATGACGGGAATGATTTCGAGGTTGTGTTCCATCGCCATATAGAGGTTCGCAACGGTCTGCGCTTCGACGCCCTGGCTGGCATCTACGAGGAGCAATGCACCCTCGCAGGACGCCAGCGACCGCGACACCTCGTAACTGAAATCGACGTGGCCCGGAGTGTCGATGAGGTTGAAAATCATTTCTTCGCCATCGGCCGTCTTATACGGAAGGCACACGGTCTGGCTTTTAATGGTAATTCCTCGCTCGCGTTCCAAATCCATCGTGTCGAGCAGCTGGTTGCGAAACTCGCGGTCGGGAACGCTAAGTGTTTTCTGGATAAGGCGGTCGGCCAGAGTGGACTTGCCGAGATCGATATGTGCGATAATGCAGAAATTACGAATGTTTTACATGTTTCTCCGAAATTAGCAAACTGGGCGGAAAAAAAGCCCGAAGCTTTTTAACGGATAAACGCGTCTTGGGGAATATTTTTCTTTAATCGGTTAGCGAAGCAGAGCGGTGTTCTTTTGGTTTGGCACGCTATGGGTGGCGCTTTGCGCCACCCATACGCGTTGCCTTTTTTGCTATTGGCCTGCGGCCAATACGCAAAAAAATGTATTTACATCATTGTGACCTTCTGCCTCCTGCCTGGGGGAGATAAGACCAAATAAGACCACGTAATTCAGAAAATCTGTTAGGGGCTGAATAGTTACGTAGGATTATTAAAATTGTGTCACCAAATTTGACATTTTTATTTGAAGAGTAGACAATATTTGCCTCGTTTGTTGTCAACATTCCAAGGAGTATAAATATGGCAACCCAACTTTTGATTGAAGATCGTTTTAATTGTAGCCCTAAAAAACTATTTGATCTCCTCAGCGATGATCAGTTTGACGATGAGCTGATGAAAGCTCTGAAAATGGATAAGAAACTCATCGAAAAGGCAGACAAGGCTGAAGGAAAATTGTTCAAAATCCGTCTGACCAGTGCTGAAGAGATTCCGGCCATTGCCAAGAAATTCGTCGGTGAACACCTGAGCTACGTCGAAACAAGACAGTGGAAGACTGCTTCAAATTCCAACACGTGGAGCATTGCGCCAGAAGTGAAAGGTGCAAACGTGGATGTCAAGGGAACGACCGAAATCGTTGCAGATGGAAACGGTTGTATCCGTCGCACGAAAGGAACTGTTTCTGTCAGCCTTCCTTTGATTGGCAAAAAAATCGAGGAAATGGTGCTTCAGAATATCACGGATACATTTAAAAAGAATGCGGACTATTGTCGTAGCAAATTGTCCTGATTCCGTTGTTGGATAGGAATGTTAGATAATCGCCCTGCGAAAGATGACAGCCGGGGGTGAAGGACAACCCCGGGAAAAAACACGGACAAATAAAAAGGCTGACGATTGGCAGCCTTTTATTTGGAATAACAAGCATTAAATTGGGCTGCCTTTCGGCAGCCTTTTTATTATCGAAGTTGTTCGATGCAATCCTTGGCATCTTTATACACTTTGCTCTTTTTATTTGAAGCAAAGGGTTCGAGGAACTCAATAGTCTCTTTGGTTTTCTCGTGTTCGATTTCAGAGTTATCGAGTTCAAGTGTTGCGTTGCAAAGCTCCTTGATGGTCTCTGGCGATAATTCGTCGTCGCATTGATTACGGGCTTTGTTATAATTTGCTAATCTGTTTTTAAGCTTCGCTTCTTTAATAAGCTCCTGCGCTTTGTCGTAGCTCTTGCTATCTTCTTTAATTTGTTTGAATTTGCTGATAGCAGCGCTGTACTCGCCATTGCTCATTTTGGTATTGCCTTCCTGGATGATCATTTCATCCTTGCTGGCTTTGTTGAGTTTTCCGTTAAGCTCAAGAAGTTCTGGATCAGGATTATCTGTCCATTCTTCCTGAAGTTTGCGGACGATCTCGTGAGCGGCTATAAACTGATTATCATTGTATAAAGTCTCAGCTTTGCCGAGCCGATTCCTAAAATCATTGAGCTTGGCTGTTGTTTCAGCTTCTGCAGTAGCAACTGCATTGTTTTCTGCTTCGACCTTCTTGTTGTGAAGAACAACACCGGCAACGACAGCAATGATTAAAATAAAAACAATCATGCCACCAAGAAGTTTAAGGAACAACTTGTTGTCATTTGTTTTTAGATTGGCATACTGCGTAATGTCGACGCGTTGAGAAGCTGGAACGAAAACAAAAGAAACATTGCCAAAACGAACGATATCGTTAGGCTGGAGCTGGCATTGGTTTGAAACCTTTTTGCCATTGACGAATGTACCGTTCGAGGAGTCAAGATCAACGACAGTAAAGATCATCCCGTGATTGGTGATTTTGGCGTGGTTTCTGGAAATCGACTGATCTGAGAGCAAAATGTAATTGTCCTCAGTACGGCCGATTGTATTGGTTTGTTCGGACAGCATAAATTCTTCGCCTGCGAATTTATCCTGAATACGGACGATTTTATAACCACCCTGACCACTGGAAACGATTTGAGTCTTCAATACTTCCTGGCCGGAATTCATGTCACTTTGATCTTTGTATTCCAGATAGAACATATATTCGCCAATGCGGATTTTTGATCCATGGACGATTTCAGTACGTTCTTTAATAGGGACATTGTTGACCAATACACCGTTTGTACTGCTTAAATTGTCGATATAGCACTTGTTATTGGCGACAAAGATTCGCGCGTGCGATCGCGAAACCGATTGTGATGGCAGAACGATATCATTGCCATCAACTCGTCCGATCGTGTAACTTCCCTGATCGAATGAAATTGGTTCAGCGATGGGCCGCCCGTGGCTATCCTCAATTATCAGTGTATACATATTTTCTCTTGCTGAAAAAATGAGTTGAAAACTTCACTTCTGCATGTGATGCAGAAGTGAAACATCTGAACGAATCTGCGAATGGAAGTTATGCGTTGAAGATCGAGAGATCGACGGCACCGCTCGCTTCAAGTTCCTGACAGAATCTGGGGACATATCCCAATGAGAGGAACTGGCCTTCGCCTGTTGCCATGGCACCCATGCCGCTTGCCTGCCAACCAAACACTGGTACTGTTTTAACGCTATTGTCCTCATCGACGACAACTTCTGCAATTTCAACAATACGTCGCCGTGCATCAGAAAATGCTTTGACTGTGACGACAAAGTCAATGTTGCCGATGAGCGACTGGGCGGCGGTATTGGAAGCGACCATGCGTTTGAAGAGTCTGATTCCATCGCCTGCTGTCAGTGAGCAGAGTGTTGCAACGGAACCCTGAGCGCCCGCACAAATGGCATTGACAAATGCCACGGCATCATCCGGTGTCTGAATGGTATCGACGAGAACGCGTTCCGCACGGAGGTTTGCAGCTTTGCGAACAAGAGAAGCTAGATCGCCATCCTGGAATCCTGCAGTCTGAGCTTCCATGCTGATAACATACATCTGCGGCAAACGCAGAACTGCTGAGTTTTCAACCGTCACGATGCGTTCGCCATCGGGAATCGCGGCACCAAGGGCATTGAGAATGTCCGTACGGCCTGCGCCTTGTGACCCCACAACGAGAATATT
>JAZODZ010000636.1:0-3302 GCA_045597285.1 Myxococcota bacterium | reverse complement strand
GAGCGCCTGCTTTGCACGCAGGAGGTCACCGGTTCGAACCCGATATTCTCCATTTAAGCAGCTTCTTTGAAGCTGCTTTTTTTTGGGCCTCACCCCCTCTGTCGCCGTTGGCGACATCTTCCCCTCTCCAAAGGAGAGGGGGAGAAAGAATAAGGACAATCCTTTGTTTCATCTTTATAGCCAAATGAATTCAACTCCGTAGGGGGGCCACAAAAACATGCGTTTTGCAGGGAAACCCCTACGGGGTTAAAAAATGTGTGTGGATGCCCTCAATCCCCCGGTAGGCGCTACGCGCCAACCGGGGGCTACTCGCCAGAACGCCTACGGCGTTCGTTGTCGCACGACTTTGCGTTCACCATGAGGCAAGAGGCAGAAGTTGATCGTTCTGCACTGAATAGTGATTCAGAATTACAGAGTTTAGTAATCGAGGAATGTGGCTGAATAGTTACACAATTACTGCACTCACCACTCTTCACTCTACTTTCTCCTCCCCAATTGCTAGTTGCTAATTACCCTTAGCTCCTCGTAAAAAAATACACCTCCAAGTGTCACAAAATTCATTTTTTGTCATCATCTTGTGTGTGTCGCAGTGGCGTGATACTCGACATGAGGAGGAAAAAATGTTCAATTCTGGCTTCATATAACGGTTTTATAGTCGACCATCATATCGTGTGGCCTGCCCCTTGGTCAGGGAATGCGATCGCTGTATCTGGACGTGGAATAGATGGTCGCGGGCTGCGCTCGCCAGGCACATTTTGGACACTCATTTTTTTACGCGGCTTGAACGCGGAAAGGGAGTGGCCAGGCCGCACGTTTGTTGGGCCAGGCGGCGGCTGGCGGGTGGGAATGGGAGAGAGAGGAAACCCTGTTTCCTAGGAGAGCTATGTCCGGATGATATCCAGGTGGCTGAACTGTTACCGATTTATAACAGTGTATTAACACTATATGTTTATTGATGTTTGGATTTATGCTAAAATAAAATGAGACTGAATATGCGGCGCATATTCCTGTTCATTCATCGGAGAGATTATGAAAAAAGCATTAAGCCTGGTGTCGGTTTTTTTCGTTTCGCTGTGTTCATTTGGCTGTAGTACGAATGATCTTGAATGCAATGAAGATACTTTTGTGCAGAATTGCATCGATGCAGGAACGCTTGAAATATGCACAATTGGTGAGCGAGCACAGTTTAAATGCCCGGAAGGGTGGAGTTGCACGGACGGAAAAAACGGCGCGGAGTGTAAGAAAGGTAAATAATCATACAAAGCGAGAAGATGTCTGTTGGAAAGTTATTTCAATGAGAAAACGCAGTGTGATTGGACAGGCATCGTATTGAGCGCTGGGGAATTGCTGGCATTTGAAATAAGGCAATTCCCATGAGGAATTAAAAAATGCACTGGATGTGGCTGAGCATAATAGTCAGGTATTCTGCCGGAACTCAGACATCGAGTGCGTTTTTTTGTTTTTAAGCCGATGAACTGACGACATGATTGCGGACGAGATGCTCGTTTTACCGTAATCGTTTAACTGTTCAATTAATATGGAGAATGGGAGAGGAATATGAAACGTGGATGGATTGTTCTGGCTTGTATGGCGATATTTGTTTCATCGTGTTCTGAATCGGAATCGGGGAAGACTGAATCGTGTGATGTGAAGAGCTTTGAGCCGACATGCGTTTCGGAAAATATGGCTTTGCAATGTCTTGGCGGACAATATACGCCTGTCGAATGTCCGACTGGGAAGAGATGCGCCAAAGGTGTCTGTATCAGCGTTCAGACTTGCATCGAAGGAACCCGGTGTGAGGGGGATAAACAGATAACCTGTACAAATGGCGCAGAAACCGTCGTGCCGTGTATATATGGTTGTGATGGTAATCTTTGCCGTTCGACACCTGGCTGTACGAATGGCGTGAAACGTTGTGACGGTGGCGTTTTGGTGACATGTCAGAATGGCGTGGAGAACCGAGAGACGTGCGCGAATGGCTGTGAAACCGATCATTGCCGGATACCGGGTGACACTTGTACAAATGGCGCGAAACGTTGTGACGGTGGCGTTTTGGTGACATGTCAGAATGGCGTGGAGAACCGAGAGACGTGCGCGAATGGGTGCGAAACCGATCATTGTATTGAAACCAAAGCGTGCGCGGTGGAAAGCGTGCGGTGTGATAATAATGAGCTCGTCACGTGCAAGGACGGGATTGAAAAGCGTCTGACGTGTCCGAATGGCTGTGTGGATAATGCCTGCGTGGCCGCGTGCGGAAATAATGTTCGCGAAGGCGATGAAAAATGTGATGGCGACGATCTCGGCGAATACACTTGTATGGATCTCCCCAATGCCATGCAGACGGCAGTTTATTCGGGCATCCCGGTATGCAATGCCACATGTGACGGTATAGAGGAAGGCACGTGTACGAAGAATTTATGCGGCAATAACATGCTCGATTTGAGTGAAGACGAGTTCTGTGATGTCGTCGATGGCGTAGCCAAATTCAAGGACGAGCCGACGTGTTATAGTTTGAAAGGTTATGAAGGAAAGATTTGGGAGGAAGGCGGCCGTCCGGGATGCAGCGATGACTGCAAGGCATATAAAAAGGGGACGTGCAAACTTGCGGCGCAGCCGCAGGGCGGCATCGAGACATGCCAGTTTATATCACTCACGAAGGATGAAAATGCGAAAGAAGTGAGCGGTTATGCGCTTGTGACGCCGATTGCGGGGGCGACACAGGAACTGATAAGCGGCCAGCTTGCATGCGGCAATCTGGCGGCGCAGACCTTTTCGTGGCAAAAGGAAGCAGCAAGATTTGTCGAGTGCGATGACTGTCTGTCCGGAGAATATAAATTGGTTTCCGAGCAGTCTTATGCTTCGCGTGCTGCCGGGACATACGGCTGCGTATTTCAGATATATGTCAATACCTTCAGCATCGACGGCAATAAGAGCACGTCTTACTATAACTGTCCTGTAGAATATGGTTATCCGTTTGCGCAGGACTATGCGGACGAACACGTCGTTCGTACATTTGATGTGGAAGAAGAGCCGGTCGAAGGGACGGTTCTGGCGCACTGGGATTTTTCAAATTATGTCAAAGATGACACGGCCGTGAGCGTGAATGCCAATGATGGCGAGTATAAATCAGTGTCTGTATTGAGTGTGAGCGACGGGTCGACGATGAGAATGCTGTCGGGCACCGGCGATTATCCGGAGGGCGCGGCTTCGGGCGATAACTGGTCGCAGGCTTCGACGCTTGATTTGGAAGCAAAACACTTCGTTCTGAAACTGCGCTCGACGGGATATAAGAACATTAGATT
>JAZODZ010000635.1:0-3153 GCA_045597285.1 Myxococcota bacterium | reverse complement strand
TTCGTCATGCCTTCTGAAAATGCATAGCTTCCCTGAAGAATGACACCAATATCCGCACCGAGATTGATCGATATCTGTGGCTGGAAGATCGCATAGAATGGCGTTTTGTACGACCCGACTTTCGTATCATTCGATTCCGTTCTAGGCGTACCACCGACCATGAACAGCGCAAGATCTGCTGCAATGCGATCGCTCATATAAGAGGCGCCAATTTTAACCCGGTGCATGGCATCATCCGGCACGCGATCCTTTTCAATATCGGCATCCTGTCCGTCGCTTGCCGTTTCATAATTATAATTTCTCTTGCTGTATAAAAAATTATAATGCGAATATATAGACCAGTTATCGCCGATAGATGCATCGAGCGACAGCTCAAATCCAAAGATATTGGCACCGTCTCCAGTCTGTTTTGGCGTAAACCGGCCCCCAATCCCCGCAGAACTCAGGGCCAGCTTTTTATCGTACTGCATGATAATCAGGTTTTCCATGAATGTGGCAAAACCATCCAGACGAATTTTCATAAAATATGTCGGCATAAACAGAAATGCCAGCTCGACGTTGTGCAATTTCTCAGGCTTTAAAAGTGGATTTCCGGCAACATCATATGTATTGACATAGAGCTGGTACAACGACGGTTCCTTGAATGCATAGCCATACGCCAAACGCATGGTCAGCCAGTCCGTCCATTTGCCCAGAAATGCGAAACGCCAGGACGGTACATAGTTCGGTGAAAACTCATCCGAGCCATAAATGCGGTAAATATCAAACCGACCGCCGATCGTCAGAATGATTCTGTCATTCCAGAAACGCTGTTCATCCTGCAAATAGATGGAAGGCGTGACATGTCCAAGTTTATTTGCCTTGAGCGGTGACGTTCTTAGTGCCGCATAAATCCCCTCAAATTCTCCGTCACTGGCCTGCTCGCCAAGTACACCCGATGTCGATTTGTTCAAAAAATCATCCGAGGTAATATGCTGATATTCCAATGCAAGCCCGGCGATCAATGCGTTTGCTTTATAAATCTTCCAGTTGACCTGATATTGTGCATACAACTTATGCTGGAATGTATCGATATTCGTGGCAAAATCGAGTTCTTTATACTCAGATGTCAAACCGTTATCCGAAATAACACCGGAATGAACGAGATTTCCATTATTTGAGAAAATACCATAATTTTCGTGGAAATACTGGCCATAGCGATAAGACAAAACTGCCATCATCGTAAGGGAATCGTTCAATGCATACTCATAAATAAAGTCATTATAAAATTCGCGTCGGTTAAAATGATACAGTTTCTTCTCATCGACAGGATTGGTCCAGTTGCCGTCCTCGTCCTTTTCTGAAACAGAATACGGAATAGAGGGAACGATTTCGGAACCATCGGCATTGGCATAAATATCGGTAAATCCAAGCTGCCACTTGAATGTATCATACCGAAGTTTAAAATCGATATTATACCAATGCTTTGCCGAAGAGCTATCGATATTCTCGTATCGATAGCTCGTGGGAGCCTGCGAGGATGCAACGGAAGAAGCAGCCTGATCCATGACATAATTGGTATAGACGTAATCGCCGATCAAACCAGGCCCCTGCGTCGTGTTGCCTGCCACATGCCCAAGCAGGCTGAATTTTTTATCTTCGGATGTGTAGGCTGCTATCGCCGAGGCCTTGAACGTCAAATTATTCTGCATGGAGAGGCGATATTCGCCATACTTGCCGATATCTTCGGCATCTTTGGTAAAGATATTGACAACGCCCTGAAATGCACCAGACCCGTAGAGGGCCGAGCCAGGCCCCAGAACGACCTCAATTCGCTTGATCATCTCGACGGGATAAGTCTCATCCAGCCAGATACCGGAATCGCGGACATCGTTCATCGGAACGCCGTTTTGCAGCCACAAAATACGAGAGTTGTTGTCTTCCGTGCCGACGAGCCCTCGAATCATGACGGATTGGAACTGGGATTTGTTCATGATCGTCTGAACACCGGGCACATGCCGTAAGATTTCAGGAAGTGTACGCCATCCATGCGCAGAAATCTGCTTGCTCGTGATAACGTGGATCGTCGAAGGCGCCTCACTGATGAGCTGCCTCGTTCTCGCCGCAGAAAAGACGACATCGCCCGTATTCAGTTCCCAGCTTTGTTCCAAATAACTGGGCGCAGCCGTTTTGCCAGAAGCCGTATATGAATCGATCGGATGCTTTTCAGGAAGCCCAGGCGGACGCAATTCAGGACCAATCTGAGCCATCGCACTCGCGCTGAGAAATAGCGTTGTGCCAATCAATAATAACTGTCCGATGTGAGTCGTTTTCATATTATTTCCAGATCGTGAAGTTTGGGTTTGTCATTCTTAAGTTACTTAATTTGTTTCAATCAGTTATTCTTTTTCAAGTCCTCAAGCAGGCCATTAATTTTTTCTGTTGTGCAAAGCGTGTCTATACGACTGTTGTTATAGTTTTGAATCCATCTTGACTGGGATGTCGCCTGCGATTCAAATATATGATTCAGACTAAGCACACAATCCATGGCATCTTGTGACAAGCCATCCACTGTCACAAATGCCGAATTGCTGTCTGCGGTATCCTCTGAGCAGACATCTGCGATTTTGGAACCGCCATTAAAATAATTATAGAGAGCCGCTTTCAGCTTCACATTATTGTCAATACTGGGATATTTCAAACTCGGATCCGTGCAGACGATGCTATCGTCATTAAAGTTGTAACCATCCCCACCACTGACGAGAAAATCGTTTGTGAGCAACGAAATTGGTTTTATATAGTAAATTTCTTCCTTATCGACGTCCAAAACATATTCTATGTCGGACGTGATCTCGGCTTTATTATTAAAATCGGTGCTTCTTATGTAATTAAATTCATTGCCATATCCCGTATCGGAATAGATGTTTTTCGAGTCGAAGTAATAATTCGGACTCGTTCCAGACACAGACAGCTTGTGGGTTTTAGTATTTTCACTTGCTCCGTCCTCCATTAATCGATACGATCCGAGAACGCCGAATGTCTCATAAGTAGGAGAATTGCCCTTCAGTTTTATATAAAGAGGCCTCGTGAAAAGCCCAAATCTGTCCGTCATCCAGAGTTCATTGACCTGATTACTGCTCTTATCATAAGAAACGACAAATCTTGCCAATGAGG
>JAZODZ010000634.1:0-6626 GCA_045597285.1 Myxococcota bacterium | reverse complement strand
ATCCTTGACCTCGGTGCGCTTGGAAAAGATGGAATTGGCTTCGTCAAAGAGCAGCAGCGCCCCGCTTGCCGCAGCCTCCCGGAAGCATTTTTCGAGGTTCTTTTCTGTCTCGCCGACATATTTTGAAATGATGGCCGGAATGCGGACGCGATAAAGCGTCATGCCCAGCTCGTTCGCGATGATTTCGGCGGAAAGCGTCTTGCCGGTACCGGAATCGCCGCGGAAAAGCGCACAAATCCCGCGTCCTTTCGTGATTTTTTCGCCGAACCCCCATTCTTCAAATATCGTCCTTCGGTTACGGACTGAGGCGATGAGGCTGCGGATTTGCTCCTTGACTTTCTTTGGCAGAACGAGGTCGTCGAGCGTCAGCGTCGTCATCGTCTTATCAGCGAGTTTCTTGATTTTGTTGCGGATCTGCGTCTTGGCGGCTTCTTCGAGCGTTTTCATGTCGATGACGAGTTCGCCGCCCGTCGACTCGGCAAGCGCCCGATTCATCGCGACGACGACGGAATTGCGGATAATGCCGCCCGTAAACTCGTATTTATCGGCGAGCAGATGGAGGTCGACATCGTCGGCAAGTTTGAGCTGTTTGGGCAAATGGAGACGCCAAATCTGTTCGCGCAGTTTGGTCGGCAGGACATCGAAATCGATTTGCAGCGTAATCCGTCGGTCGAGCGCGGAGTCGAGCGCGGTCGGAATATTGGTGGTCAGGATGATGAGACCTTCGTAGGCGTCGAGTGCGGCGAGCAATAGCGGAAGGTCGCGATTTCCCTGGGTACGGCTGGCAAAGATGAGCTCGCAATCGTCGAAAAGCAGCACGGCACGGCGCAGCCGGGCTTCGCGCATGAGCAAGTCGAGGTTGTCTTCGAGGCTGCGACGAGCCTGGAGTTCGTGGGCATCGACGAGGAGGAGCGGTCGTTTGAGGTGATTGGCGATGGCCTGCGACATGAGGGTTTTGCCCGTGCCGGACGGGCCGGTAAAGAGGAGGACGATATTTCGACCGCCGCCGCCAATTTCCTCGAAATGCCACTGTTTTTTGAGCGCCAGGCACTGCTCGTACTGGCCGACAATCGACATAATCGCGTGCATCTGCCGTTCGGGCATCATCACCTGCGCGAGCGTCGTTTCGGGCCAATACAGCCGGCTAAAGCCATCGAGGTTCAAATCAGACGGCATATCGAGGATGTGGCTGACAATGCGCGACGGCAGCACGATCGTCATGTCCTGAAGCTGCGATTCCGCACCAGGCTTTGGATTGAGCTCGCAAAGATGGTTCGCGATAAGCCTGCCAGTCGGCAAAAAAGCCCGACGGTTGTCGAGTTTGTCGGCAAACGACGCGCTGAAAAGTTCGATGACCAGCCCGACATCGACGTTGGGAAGCGCAAAATTCTGGTGCAGCTGCGTGAGTTTCTTCTTAAATCCGGCATCGAGGCTCGGCGCAAGCGCGAAGAAAACGACATCCGCCTCGAACTGCGTCAGTTCAAACTCGCGGGCCATAGCAACGAACGGAATTTCGGTTCCCGCACGGGGATCGAGTGCCCTCGTGCGCCCGCGCCATGTGGCGGTGGCTTCGGGTTTGCCCGCCACATAGTCGTCGCACAAATCACATAAATACTGATATCTTTTTTCCAAATATTCTGCGTTTTTCATGGCCTTCGCCTATCTCGCCCCGAAAAGGCGTGATCTGAACGTCTAAGATTCTTCTGTTTCCGTCATAGCTGGCCCTCTTTTCGGGGCATCGATACGGCTCGGGGGCCGGGCTATCTGACGATACGCCCGGCCAATGGATATATCAGTTGATACCCTGCGTGAAAACAGCTGATTTCATGGCAACGGCGACGCAATCGGGCACAAACGGCGAAACATCGCGGCCAAACAGGGCCATTTCCTTGACGGCAGAACTGGAAATGAACGCCTTTCCCGGATCGGCGAGCAAAAAGATCGTCTCGATTTCTGGTGCCAGGGCACGGTTTGCGAGCGCCATCTGCGATTCGTATTCAAAATCTGCCGATGTACGAAGACCGCGAACGATCACATTTGCCTTAATGTTTCGGCAATAATCGACGAGAAGTCCGGCACTCGAATCGACATCGACATTAGGCAGATCGGCGGTCGCCTGTTTTAAAAGTTCGAGCCGTTCCTGTACCGAAAACAACGATGATTTTTTGGGGTTGATGCCGATGCACACGACGAGGCGTTCAAACATGGGGGCCGAACGGCGAATGATATCGATATGTCCAATCGTAGGCGGATCAAACGAACCTGAATAGACTGCTTTCATCACGCATTCTCCTGTTCCAGACTGTTGGTTTTGGAGTCTTCATCATTCTCTTGATAATTCTTTTGAACGAAATAGATGAGGCACAATCCCGGAACGCCCATGACGGCCGTAATGACGAAGAACATACTCCAGCCATTGTAGGCCTGGATTGCGCCGGCACTTGAGGCAAAGAGCGTCCTGCCGAGGCTGGACAGGGACGACAGGAGCGCGTACTGGGTTGCGGTAAACTTTGCGTTGCACAGCTGCGATATATAGGCCACGAAAGCCGCACTGCCCATGCCTGCTGTCACGTTTTCGACGACGATGGCCACGGTGAGGCACGGCACACTGGCACCCATGTGATCGAGCCAGACAAAGATAAAGTTCGACACGATCTGAAGGATACCGCCCAAAATCAAGGCTTTCAGGATGGGCATTTTTTTGACGACGAGGCCGCCAACGAACGTCCCGACAAGGATAGCGACAACGCCAACGCCTTTTTGAATGGCGGCGATTTCGAGCTTGTCAAAGCCGAGATCGAGATAAAAGACACCGGACAGGCTGCTGGCCATGGCATCGCCGAGTTTGAACAATGCGATAAAGAGCAGAATGGCAATGGCACCGCGGCGTTGAAAGAAATTCGTGAACGGCTCGACGACCGCCGTATAGATAAACTCCTTGTAATTCCTGGGTTTCTTATACTCGACGTCGGCCTTTAACGGTTCCGGTTTATCATCGCGATCATCTGCATTCGGGGCGTTTTCGGCCGTCATATCAAACACGACTTGCTGTTCTTCGACGGTCTTTTTGGCATTGCGTTCTTCGAGGCCGTGGAGGCGCTTAATGGAATACGTGATTCCGACACAGGCAAACATGACGGCTGACGAAATATAGTAGACGGCTTCCCATGAATAAAAATGGGCGATGACAAAAGCGCCGGCTCCGGCCATGAGCATACCGATTCGATAGCCGGCAATAATGGCGGCAGAACCGGCACCCTGATCGTCTTTTTTGAGGCATTCAATGCGGAGAGCATCGATGACGATATCCTGCATGGCCGAAAACGAGGCTGTCATAATCGCAAATGCTGCGAGCAGGAGCATATCTTCTGACGGATCGATGCAGGCCATGCCTAAAAGGCTGCAGGCGAGACAAATCTGAAGGAGCATGGCCCAGGATTTACGATGTGCCAAATGCGTCTTCATGCCGGGCAGACGGACGGCATCGATGATCGGAGCGGCCAGAAATTTAATGCTATACGGCAAGCCAATGCTGGCGAGTATTCCAATCGTCTTGATGTCGATACCGGACTCGAAGCAACGGGCGGAGAGCGTGCCGGCTGTCAGCAACAACGGAAAACCGCTTGCAATGCCGAGCAGGAAGACTTGTACAATCGGCCATTGCAAGTATGCCTTAAACGATTCAATCCATGAAAGTTTCTTTTCTTCCGTGCCGTTCATATCGTCCGTGATAAGGGGCCAGGGGCTAGAGTGTTAGGGATGAGTGGGGTAGGGGCCAGAGTCCATCTGGCCACAGACGCCACGCGTATGCCAATAGCGTGGCGTACACGCCGTATGAAATAGGCGTGCTGGCGAGCCGTATCGCGGCAAGGCGATAGGCGAGCGGCCATAAAAAGGCGATTAGAGAGCGGAGGTTTCGGCTGGAGCGAGTTTTTCGGAGCTGCAGCATCGGAAGCCGTCTGCGGAACTGGGCGAATAATTATAATAATCCGAGGCGTGGTTGAGCGCTGAGGCACACGTGACGCCGGATGCCGCAGAATCGTAAGCGCCGCCCATGAGAAGGCCGCCTTCGACCCATTCGCGGACGTTTCCGCTCATGTCGTAAATGCCCGACGCGGTTTTGCATCCGGAGTGAGAGCCCGTGGGCATGGATTCGAGTCCGTTTCCGTCATTGCACGTTCCGGCGACATAGCCAGAACCATAGGGATAAGTTTTTTCGCATGCGGCCATCCATTCGTCCTGCGTGCAGAGGCGTTTTCCGGCATCGATGCAGGCGTTGCGGGCATCCTGATAGGACACGTTGTACCACGGAATTACGGATTTGACGTTACATGCCATGGTGACGCCCGTGCCCATGACGGCATTCGTAGCATTTGTGCGGGAAGCCTCGTAGGCATCGATGTAGAAATAGTCGCCGTTTGCGTCCGCGACCTTGACCATGTCGGCTTCGGGCGGGCAAGTTTCCTCGAATTCACAGGCGGCAAGGGATGTTGCCAATAATATAAGCAATAATGAACGTTTCATGAGAAACCTGTTAAATGACGCGAAAGAGCGTATTTCCGGCAAAAAATGTATCGCCTTCGGCGACGCGTGTCGGCTCGCGAATCTTCAGATATGTGCCGTTGAAGGAGTAGTCGAAAATCATTCCGCCTTGCTGAGTCCAGCGAATTTCGAAATGGCGGTCGCTCATTTTGTCGTCTTCGGCAAACTGGAAATCGCCATCGGTACGGCCGACGGCCAGTCCCGCCTCGGTGGCAGTCAGTGCTCGCCCGCGTCGGCCTTCCTTCAATATTTCCACGATTCTAAACCGCTCGCCATGCAGCGGGCTGGCATAGAACTCGGTCTGGTGGCTTTCGTTAAAGCGTTCGACAGAGATGATTTGATAGAGGAAATAGTGATCGCCGGCGCGGATAATCTCGTTATTGAGCAAGATGCGCGGATCGCGCATGCGAAGGAAAATACCGTTGAGGGAATCGTTGTCTTCGAGGATGGTATCTTCGGAATACGTGGAAAGACGGACGTGCTGCGGTGAAAGGGTCTGGTCGTGCAGGATTCTGATATCGCAGTTTTCGCGCCCGATGGTACAGCTAGGATAGGCGGCATAAAACGTTCCGGCAGTACGGCCAGTCAAGATGCGAATCGCACGGCCATGGCATCCGACATAATCCGAATAAGGGACAGCTCCATCGTGAGCTTTTTTTTCTTCCGGAACCAGGTTACCACAGCCATTACAAAACTTAAATCCGGGAGCGATCGGCATACCACATTTGGCGCATTTCTGAGTCATAACACCTCCAAACAAACCCAATCGTATATCGTATAAAAAAAGGTGTTTTTTTTCAAGGCAATCGGTGAAGTGTTAAGGCAGTAGGCAGGCTATTCAGACCTCACCCGCCGCTACGCGGCACCCTCTCCCAATGGGAGAGGGAACTGGGTTCGCTTGCGCTCACCCTTAGACTACATAAGAAACAATCACTTTTTTGTATCTCAATCCACATTCATGGATTGGACTTAAACTCTGAATACAAATCATCATCAGGTAACGAACTATTGCCTATTGCCTACTGCCTATTGCCTGGTGTCGATAGAATTACGGGCTAAGAAACGCCATTAATGTCTGAATAGTTACGAAAAAAAAGACAAAAAAGGCGGATTTTAATTGACGCTGTATAATGTTACAGCCTAAAATTCTTTGCTAGGTTTAAACAGGCGCGAGCCATACTTTATGGAGGAAAACCATGATCGACCAGACCAAAGACAAGAAAGACGATGCCGTGGCCCAGAAGCTCGATGCGAAGAAGCAGGATGCCGTGAAAGCGCAGCAACTTGCGAAAGAGGAAAAGGAGAAAGCCGAGCTTCAGAAATCGCAGGCAAAGAATGAGAAGGTCAAGAACCAGCCAGAAACCAACATGGCAAAAGCCATGCAGCCGATTGGATCGGCGAAAGTGACGGCCGACAAGGCAGAAATCCACGCGGAACAGGAAAAGAAGGGGGCCGTGGTTGGCACACTGTCGAAGGCGCAGAAAGTCGATATTCTCGAACGCAAAGGCAATGAACTGAAAGTCCTCGTCGATGGCAAAGTCGGTTATATTTCGGCGAAAGAAACCGATGACAAATCTGCGGCGAAAGAAGAAAAGAAAGTTCCGCAGCCGATTGGCAAAGCGAAAGTTGCCGCACTCGCACTCAAGATTCATCGCGAAGCCGGCAAGGATTCGGAATCGTTAGGAACGCTTCGCCAGGGCGACAACGTCAATGTTTATGCGGAAAAAGACGGGTTCCTCGAAGTCCATGTGGGCGACGAAGTCGGCTATATTGCGGCCGAGTTTACCGATCATGCCGGACGGGAAAAGAACAAGGAAATCAAGCCGGAAGAAGGCGATGCGCTTGCCAAAGCTCCCGAGGCACTTCAGGCTATTCTATTGAAGGAAAAACTCACGGTTTCGGAAGTCACCGAAGCCCGCGAAATGATCAGCAAATGCAGCGAATCCGCACGCGGTCCTCTGTATGAAGCCCTCATGAAGAAACAGACCGCCCGCGAGGAAACGAAGAAGCATTCCAAAGATCCTCACGAATACGACAATCTGGCATCAAGCCTCGAAATGCTTGGCGTTCAGAATCCCGTTTCG